>NZ_JBNRIJ010000008.1:0-6354 GCF_053557675.1 Pseudomonas sp. XP1
CGCCCGTGTTCGCGGGCAAGCCCGCTCCCACAGGGATCACGCCAGCTTTTAGAAATTGAGCAAGACAGTTGCTCCCACAGGGATAGCACATGGCTTGAGATCGATGCGATCGGTGTGGGAGCTGGCTTGCCGGCGATGGGCTGCACAGCAGCCTCAAAACAGCCATGCCGAGCACCTTGTCAGCCTCGCCACCTGGCGCCACACTATCCCCCATGAAAACCCTCACGCCGAGCTACCTCAAGCATCAGTTCCTGATCGCCATGCCGCACATGGCCGATCCGAACTTCGCCCAGACCCTCACGTACATTGTCGAGCACAATGCCCATGGCGCCATGGGTCTGGTGGTCAACCGGCCGCAGGAGCTGAACCTGGCCGACATCCTCGAGCAGCTGCGCCCGGACGAAATGCCACCGGCCAGCACCTTGCAGGTGCCGATCTACCAAGGTGGCCCGGTACAGACCGACCGCGGCTTCGTGCTGCACAGCAGCGAATGCAGTTTCCAGGCCACCGTGGCGCTGGAGGGGCTATCGCTGACCACTTCGCAGGACATATTGCTTGCCATCGCCGCCGGCGTAGGTCCGAAACAGAGCTTGATCACCCTGGGCTATGCCGGCTGGGAAGCGGGCCAACTGGAAGCGGAGCTTGCCGACAACGCCTGGCTCAACTGCCCGTTCGACCCGGAAATCATCTTCGGCCTGACCAGTGACCTGCGCCTGGAAGCCGCCGCCGCCAGCCTGGGGATCAACCTGAACCTGCTGACCAGCCAGGCGGGCCATGCCTGATGGCCGAACTGCACCCTGAACTGCGTCTGCTGCTGGGCTTCGACTACGGCAGCAAACAGATCGGCGTAGCCGTCGGCCAGGTGGTCACCGGCCAGGCCCGCGAGCTTTGCACCCTGAAGGCACAGAACGGCGTGCCGGACTGGGCCCAGGTGGAAAAGCTGATTGCCGAATGGAAGCCGGATGCAATCGTCGTTGGCCTGCCGCTGAACATGGACGGCACCCCCAGCGAAATGAGCGCCCGCGCAGAAAAGTTCGCCCGCCGCCTGAACGGCCGCTTCAACCTGCCCGTGCACACCCACGACGAACGCCTGACCACCTTCGAGGCCAAGGGCGAGCGCATGGCCCGTGGCGGCCAGCGCGGCAGCTACCGCGACAACCCGGTCGATGCCATCGCGGCCGCCCTGTTGCTGCAAGGCTGGCTGGAGGCCAATACCTGATCATCTTTGCCGCCGGGCCCGCCCGGCGCACCCTTCCGAGGAGCCTGCAATGAGCCTACCCGATCCAGCCGAACTGATTCGGCAGATGGCCGTCGACCTTCGCGCCCACCTGGCCCGCCGGGCAATTACCGAACCGCGCTACATCGGCATCCGCACCGGCGGCGTCTGGGTTGCCCAGGCCCTGCAGGAAGCCATGGGCGACACCAGCCCCATGGGCACTCTGGATGTGTCGTTCTATCGCGACGACTTCAGCCAGAACGGCCTGCACCCGCAAGTGCGCCCGTCCGAGCTGCCGTTCGAGGTCGAGGGCCAGCACCTGGTGCTGGTGGATGACGTGCTGATGAGCGGCCGCACGGTGCGCGCCGCGCTCAACGAACTGTTCGATTATGGCCGCCCGGCCAGCGTCACCCTGGTCTGCCTGCTGGACCTGGATGCCGGCGAACTGCCAATCCGCCCGAATGTACTCGGCGCCACCCTGTCGCTGGCCGCCCATGAACGGGTAAAATTGACCGGACCCGCACCGCTCGCCCTCGAGCGCCAGGACCTCGCCTCCGCTTCCGCCCTTTAAGAGTCCCCCGCGATGACGCCAATCGACGCCAAGCGCCCGCTGCAGCTCAATGATCAGGGCCAGCTGCGCCACTTCCTCTCACTCGACGGTTTGCCCCGCGAACTGCTCACCGAGATCCTCGACACTGCCGACTCCTTCCTGGAAGTCGGTGCCCGGGCCGTGAAGAAAGTCCCGTTGCTGCGCGGCAAGACCGTGTGCAACGTGTTCTTCGAGAACTCCACACGTACCCGTACCACCTTCGAACTGGCGGCCCAGCGCCTGTCGGCCGACGTGATCAGCCTGAACGTGTCGACCTCCTCGACCAGCAAGGGCGAAACCCTGTTCGACACCCTGCGCAACCTCGAAGCCATGGCCGCCGACATGTTCGTGGTGCGCCACTCCGATTCCGGGGCCGCGCACTTCATCGCCGAGCACGTGTGCCCGGAAGTTGCCGTGATCAATGGCGGCGACGGCCGGCATGCGCACCCGACCCAGGGCATGCTCGACATGCTCACCATCCGCCGCCACAAGGGCAGTTTCGAGAACCTGTCGGTGGCCATCGTCGGCGACATCCTGCACTCGCGCGTGGCTCGCTCCGACATGCTGGCGCTCAAAGCCCTGGGCTGCCCGGACATTCGCGTGGTCGGCCCGAAAACCCTGATCCCGATCGGTATCGAGCAGTATGGTGTGAAGGTATACACCGACCTTGCCGAAGGCCTGAAGGACGTCGATGTGGTGATCATGCTGCGCCTGCAGCGTGAGCGCATGGCCGGTGGCCTGCTGCCCAGCGAAGGCGAGTTCTACCGCCTGTTCGGCCTGACCACCGCGCGCCTGGCCGGCGCCAAGCCCGACGCCATCGTCATGCACCCGGGCCCGATCAACCGTGGCGTGGAAATCGAGTCGGCGGTGGCCGACGGCAAGCACTCGGTGATCCTCAACCAGGTCACCTACGGTATCGCCGTGCGCATGGCCGTGCTGTCCATGGCCATGAGCGGGCAGAACGCGCAACGTCAATTCGACCAGGAGAACGCCCAGTGACCATCAGTATTCTCGGCGCCCGGGTCATCGACCCCAACAGCGGCCTGGACCAGGTCACCGACCTGCACCTGGACTGCGGCCGCGTTGCCGCCATCGGCGCCGCACCGGCCGGGTTCAGCGCCAGCCGCACGATCCAGGCTGACGGCCTGGTCGCCGCGCCCGGCCTGGTCGACCTTGGCGTGTCCCTGCGCGAGCCGGGCTACAGCCGCAAAGGCAACATCGCCAGTGAAACCCGCGCCGCCGTCGCCGGCGGTGTCACCAGCCTGTGCTGCCCACCGCAGACCAAGCCGGTGCTGGACACCTCGGCCGTGGCCGAACTGATCCTCGACCGCGCCCGCGAGGCCGCCAACAGCAAGGTCTACCCGATCGGCGCCCTGACCAAGGGCCTGGAAGGCGAGCAACTGGCCGAGCTGGTGGCCCTGCGCGACACCGGCTGCGTGGCCTTCGGCAATGGCCTGAAGGAAATCCCCAACAACCGTACCCTGGCCCGCGCCCTGGAATACGCCGCCACCTTCGACCTGACCGTGGTGTTCCACTCCCAGGACCGCGACCTGGCCCACGGTGGCCTGGCCCACGAAGGTGCCATGGCCAGCTTCCTCGGCCTGCCGGGCATCCCGGAAACCGCCGAGACCGTGGCTCTGGCGCGCAACCTGCTGCTGGTGGAACAGACCGGCGTGCGGGCGCACTTCACCCAGATCACCAGCGCCCGCGGCGCGCGGCTGATCGCCCAGGCACAGGCCCTGGGCCTGCCGGTGACCGCCGATGTGGCGCTGTATCAGCTGATTCTCACCGACGAATCGCTGCGCGAGTTCTCCAGCCTGTACCACGTGCAGCCGCCGCTGCGCACCGCCGCCGACCGCGACGGCCTGCGCGAGGCGGTGAAGTCGGGGGTGATCCAGGCGATTTCCAGCCACCACCAGCCGCACGAGCGCGACGCCAAGCTGGCCCCGTTTGGCGCCACCGAGCCGGGCATCAGCAGCGTCGAGCTGCTGTTGCCATTGGCCATGACCCTGGTGCAGGACGGCCTGCTCGACCTGCCAACCTTGCTGGCCCGCCTGAGCAGCGGCCCGGCGGCGGCCCTGCGCCTGCCGGCCGGCGAGCTGAAAGTGGGTGGCGCGGCCGACCTGGTGCTGTTCGACCCGCAAGCCTCGACCGTGGCCGGCGAGCAGTGGTTCTCGCGTGGCGAGAACTGCCCGTTCATCGGCCACTGCCTGCCGGGTGCGGTGCGTTATACCTTGGTCGATGGGCATGTCTGCCACGAGGCCTGAGTAACCCCTGTGGGAGCGGCCTTGTATCGCGATAGGGCCGCAAAGCGGCCCCAGCAATCTATGCATGATGCCGAGAACCTGGGGCCGCTGCGCGGCCCTTTCGCGACGCAAGGCCGCTCCCACATTGACCGCGTACAACCTTGAGCCTGCACCGACCATTCATCCCCCACGGTTGAAATCCTTCCCCCCACCCCCATATGAGTCTGCATCAGGCACTTTCGCCCCGCTGCGTGGAGACTCTCCCCTTGACCACCATCGTTTCTGTCCGCCGTAACGGCAAAGTCGTCATGGGCGGCGACGGCCAGGTATCCCTCGGCAACACCGTGATGAAAGGCAACGCCAAGAAGGTGCGCCGCCTGTACCACGGCCAGGTCATCGCGGGCTTCGCCGGCGCCACCGCCGATGCGTTCACCCTGTTCGAGCGCTTCGAAGGCCAGCTCGAGAAACATCAGGGCCATCTGGTCCGCGCCGCCGTGGAACTGGCCAAGGAATGGCGTACCGACCGTTCCCTGAGCCGCCTGGAAGCCATGCTGGCCGTGGCCAACAAGGACGCCTCTCTGATCATCACCGGCAACGGCGATGTGGTCGAGCCCGAAGACGGCCTGATCGCCATGGGTTCCGGCGGCGCCTACGCCCAGGCCGCAGCCCGCGCCCTGCTGAACAAGACCGACCTCTCGGCCCGTGAAATCGCCGAGACCGCCCTGAACATCGCTGGCGATATCTGCGTGTTCACCAACCACAACCTGACCATCGAGGAGCAGGACCTGGCCGACTGATCAGCTGTTCTGGCGCCTCATCCCGGTGATGGGGTTTTTCCACGCTGATTCATTCCGCCCGAGGACCATTTTCATCATGTCCATGACCCCCCGCGAGATCGTCCACGAACTCAACCGCCACATCATCGGCCAGGACGACGCCAAGCGCGCCGTGGCCATCGCCCTGCGCAACCGTTGGCGGCGCATGCAGCTCCCCGCCGAGCTGCGCACAGAAGTGACCCCGAAAAACATCCTGATGATCGGCCCCACCGGCGTCGGCAAGACCGAGATCGCCCGCCGCCTGGCCAAGCTGGCCAACGCGCCGTTCCTCAAGGTCGAAGCCACCAAGTTCACCGAAGTGGGCTACGTGGGCCGCGACGTCGAGTCGATCATCCGCGACCTGGCCGATGCCGCGCTGAAGATGCTGCGTGAGCAAGAGATCATCCGCGTGCGCCACCGCGCCGAGGACGCCGCCGAAGACCGCATCCTCGACGCCCTGCTGCCGCAGGCGCGGGTCAGCAGCTTCGCCGAGGAAGCCGCGCAGACCAGCACCGACTCCAACACCCGCCAGCTGTTCCGCAAGCGCTTGCGCGAAGGCCAGCTGGACGACAAGGAAATCGAGATCGAAGTGGCCGATGCAGTGGGCGTCGAAATTGCCGCGCCGCCCGGCATGGAAGAAATGACCAACCAGCTGCAGAGCCTGTTCGCCAACATGGGCAAAGGCAAGCGCAAGGCGCGCAAGCTGAAGGTTAAAGAAGCGCTGAAGATGGTTCGCGATGAAGAAGCGAGCCGCCTGGTCAACGAGGAAGAGCTCAAGGCCAAGGCCCTGGAAGCGGTCGAACAGCACGGCATCGTGTTCATCGACGAAATCGACAAGGTTGCCAAGCGCGGTAACGTTGGCGGCGCCGACGTGTCCCGTGAAGGCGTGCAGCGCGATTTGCTGCCGCTGATCGAAGGCTGCACCGTCAACACCAAGCTGGGCATGGTCAAGACCGACCACATCCTGTTCATTGCCTCGGGTGCGTTCCATCTGAGCAAGCCGAGCGACCTGGTGCCCGAACTGCAAGGCCGCCTGCCGATCCGTGTGGAGCTCAAGGCACTGACTCCGGAAGACTTCGAGCGCATCCTGCAGGAGCCGCACGCGTCGCTGACCGAGCAGTACCAGGCCCTGCTCAAGACCGAAGGCCTGAACATCGAGTTCCTCGCCGACGGCATCAAGCGCCTGGCCGAAATTGCCTACCAGGTCAACGAGAAGACCGAGAACATCGGTGCCCGCCGCCTGCACACCCTGCTCGAGCGTTTGCTCGAAGAGGTGTCGTTCAGCGCTGGCGACCTGGCCAGCACTCATGACGAAGCGCCGATCCAGATCGACGCAGCGTATGTGAACAGCCACCTGGGTGAGCTGGCGCAGAACGAAGACCTGTCGCGTTACATCCTGTAAGACCGCACGGGGCCGCTTTGCGGCCCAATCGCCGGCAAGCCAGCTCCCACAAGTCAGCGCGGCCCTCAAGGCCAGTGGAGTACCTG
>NZ_JBNRIJ010000008.1:6426-27284 GCF_053557675.1 Pseudomonas sp. XP1
TGCACAATCCCCCGAATCTCCCGAAGCTGTACACCATCAGTTCTCCAGAGATTCCAGCCATGGCCCGCCTGCCCACCGCCATCAACCTGCACAAAGCCTCGAAAACCCTCAGCCTCACCTACGCCCCCGGCGAGGTCTACCACTTGCCCGCCGAATTCCTGCGCGTGCACTCTCCCTCCGCCGAGGTCCAGGGCCACGGCAACCCCATCCTGCAGTTCGGCAAGATCAACGTTGGCCTCAGCGGCCTGGAGCCTGCCGGCCAATACGCACTGAAACTGACCTTCGACGATGGCCATGACAGCGGCCTGTTCACCTGGGAATACCTCGAGCAGCTGTGTCTGCGCCAGGAACAGCTGTGGGCCGAGTACCTCGACGAACTGCACAAGGCTGGGAAGTCCCGCGACCCCGCCGAGTCGGTGGTCAAACTCATGCTCTAGCGCAAGGCCTGCGGGATTTAGAGCGCATTTTCTAAAATCATCTGTTTGAATGCCTCACAGACAGCCCAGTGATGGGCTGTCTTGCGCATTACATGAAAGTCGGGTAACCAATGGGGGGTGGCAAGTTCTCTGCATCGAATTGCAGGTAGTCAGCACCCTCGCAGCACCGCTGTTCCTTATCACTGGTCACCCGAGTAGCAGTACCGGGCTCAGAACTGTGCACCCGTCACAGCAACCGGTACTCGTCTCAGGACAACGGAGCGTCGTAGATGAGTAACAAGAACAATGATGAGCTGCAGCGGCAGGCCTCGGAAAACACCCTGGGGCTGAACCCGGTCATCGGTATCCGTCGCAAGGACCTGTTGAGCTCGGCACGCACCGTGCTGCGCCAGGCCGTGCGCCAACCGCTGCACAGCGCCAAGCATGTGGCCCACTTTGGCCTGGAGCTGAAGAACGTGCTGCTGGGCAAGTCCAGCCTTGCCCCGGAAAGCGACGACCGTCGCTTCAATGACCCGGCCTGGAGCAACAACCCGCTTTACCGCCGCTACCTGCAAACCTACCTGGCCTGGCGCAAGGAGCTGCAGGACTGGATCGGCAGCAGCGACCTGTCGCCCCAGGACATCAGCCGCGGCCAGTTCGTCATCAACCTGATGACCGAAGCCATGGCCCCGACCAACACCCTGTCCAACCCGGCAGCGGTCAAACGTTTCTTCGAAACCGGCGGCAAGAGCCTGCTCGATGGCCTGTCCAACCTGGCCAAGGACCTGGTCAACAACGGTGGCATGCCCAGCCAGGTGAACATGGACGCGTTCGAAGTGGGCAAGAACCTGGGCACCAGCGAAGGTGCCGTGGTGTACCGCAACGACGTGCTGGAGCTGATCCAGTACAGCCCCATCACCGAGCAGGTGCATGCCCGACCTCTACTGGTGGTGCCACCGCAGATCAACAAGTTCTACGTATTCGACCTGAGCCCGGAAAAGAGCCTGGCGCGCTACTGCCTGCGCTCGCAGCAGCAGACCTTCATCATCAGCTGGCGCAACCCGACCAAGGCCCAGCGCGAATGGGGCCTGTCCACCTACATCGATGCCCTCAAGGAAGCGGTCGACGCGGTGCTGGCTATTACCGGCAGCAAGGACCTGAACATGCTCGGTGCCTGCTCCGGCGGCATCACCTGCACGGCATTGGTCGGCCACTATGCCGCCCTTGGCGAGAACAAGGTCAATGCCCTGACCCTGCTGGTCAGCGTGCTGGACACCACCCTGGACAACCAGGTCGCCCTGTTCGTCGACGAGCAGACCCTGGAGGCCGCCAAGCGCCACTCCTACCAGGCCGGGGTGCTCGAAGGCAGCGAGATGGCCAAGGTGTTCGCCTGGATGCGCCCCAACGACCTGATCTGGAACTACTGGGTAAACAACTACCTGCTCGGCAACGAACCGCCGGTGTTCGACATCCTGTTCTGGAACAACGACACCACGCGCCTGCCGGCCGCCTTCCACGGCGACCTGATCGAGATGTTCAAGAGCAACCCGCTGACCCGCCCGGACGCCCTGGAAGTGTGCGGCACCCCGATCGACCTGAAGAAAGTGCCGTGCGACATCTTCAGCGTGGCCGGCACCGCAGACCACATCACCCCTTGGCAGTCCTGCTATCGCTCGGCGCACCTGTTCGGCGGCAAGATCGAATTCGTACTGTCCAACAGTGGCCATATCCAGAGCATCCTCAACCCGCCGGGCAACCCCAAGGCGCGCTTCATGACCGGCGCCGATCGCCCGGGTGACCCAGTGGCCTGGCAGGAGAACGCCACCAAGCATGCCGACTCCTGGTGGCTGCACTGGCAGAGCTGGCTGGCCGAGCGCGCCGGCGAGCTGAAGAAGGCGCCGACCCGCCTGGGCAACCGTGCCTATGCCGCAGGCGAAGCCGCCCCAGGCACCTACGTTCACGAACGTTGAGCTGCAGCGCCGTTGCCCCCTGCGGGGCTACGGTGTTCATTTCACCCCATGAGTCACGCGCATGCCGCAACCCTACATCTTCAGGACCGTCGAGCTGGACAATCAGTCCATCCGCACCGCCGTCCGCCCGGGCAAACCGCATCTGACGCCGTTGCTGATCTTCAACGGCATCGGCGCCAACCTGGAGCTGGTGTTTCCGTTCATCGAAGCACTGGACCCGGACCTGGAAGTCATTGCCTTCGATGTGCCCGGGGTCGGCGGCTCGTCCACGCCCCGCCACCCGTATCGCTTCCCCGGTTTGGCCAAACTGACGGCGCGCATGCTCGACTACCTCGACTACGGCCAGGTCAATGTCATCGGCGTGTCATGGGGCGGCGCCCTGGCCCAGCAGTTTGCCCACGATTACCCCGAGCGCTGCAAGAAGCTGGTACTGGCCGCCACTGCGGCCGGTGCGGTGATGGTGCCGGGCAAGCCCAAGGTGTTGTGGATGATGGCCAGCCCGCGGCGTTACGTGCAGCCGTCGCATGTTATCCGCATTGCGCCGATGATCTATGGCGGCGGCTTCCGGCGCGACCCGGAGCTGGCCATGCACCATGCTGCCAAGGTGCGCTCCGGCGGCAAAATGGGCTACTACTGGCAACTGTTCGCCGGGCTTGGCTGGACCAGCATCCACTGGCTGCACAAGATCCAGCAGCCTACCCTGGTGCTGGCTGGCGACGACGACCCGCTGATCCCGCTGATCAACATGCGCCTGCTGGCCTGGCGAATTCCCAATGCCCAGCTACACATTATCGACGACGGCCATCTGTTCCTGATCACCCGGGCCGAGGCCGTCGCGCCGATCATCATGAAGTTCCTTCAGCAAGAGCGTCAGCGTGCCGTCATGCATCCTCGCCCGGCTTCGGGTGTGTGAGGGCGATTTGGGGGCCTGTGGGAGCGGGTTCACCCGCGAAGAATCCAACTCGGTGTATGGCACCGGCTTCGCCGGTGTGCGCGGGTGAACCCGCTCCCACAGAGACCCTGCTAAATCAGTAAGTATGTTTAGTCATGAGGCACCAGGTCAGGACGAGGGAGTGTTGCCATGAAAGACAAACCGGCCAAAGGAACGACAACGCTTCCCGCCACCAGCATGAACGTGCAGAACGCCATCCTCGGCCTGCGCGGTCGTGACCTGATTTCCACGCTGCGCAATGTCAGCCGCCAGAGCCTGCGCCACCCGCTGCACACCGCACATCACCTGTTGGCACTGGGGGGCCAACTGGGCCGGGTGATGCTGGGGGACACACCGTTTCAGCCGAACCCGCGCGATCCGCGCTTCAACGACCCGACATGGAGCCAGAACCCGCTCTACCGGCGCGGCCTGCAGGCCTACCTGGCGTGGCAGAAACAAACTCGCCTGTGGATCGAGGAAAGTCACCTGGACGATGATGACCGGGCCCGTGCGCACTTTCTGTTCAACCTGATCAACGATGCCCTGGCTCCGAGCAACTCGCTGCTCAACCCGTTGGCAGTCAAGGAACTGTTCAACAGCGGTGGCCAAAGCCTGGTACGCGGCATGGCCCATCTGCTCGATGACCTGCGCCACAACAACGGCCTGCCACGCCAGGTCGACGAGCGCGCCTTCGAAGTGGGCGTCAACCTGGCCGCGACCGCCGGCGCCGTGGTGTTTCGCAACGAGCTGCTGGAGCTGATCCAGTACAAGCCGATGAGCGAAAAGCAGTACGCCCGGCCACTGCTGGTGGTGCCGCCACAGATCAACAAGTTCTACATCTTCGACCTCAGCGCGACCAACAGCTTTGTCCAGTACATGCTCAAGAGCGGCCTGCAGGTTTTCATGGTCAGCTGGCGCAACCCCGACCCCCGCCACCGCGAATGGGGCCTGTCCAGCTACGTGCAGGCCCTGGAAGAAGCGCTCAACGCCTGCCGGAGCATCAGTGGCAACCGCGACCCCAACCTGATGGGGGCCTGCGCCGGCGGCCTGACCATGGCCGCGCTTCAGGGCCACCTGCAGGCCAAGCACCAGCTGCGCCGGGTGCGCAGCGCCACCTACCTGGTCAGCCTGCTGGACAGCAAGTTCGAAAGCCCAGCCAGCCTGTTCGCCGACGAGCAGACCATCGAGGCCGCCAAGCGCCGCTCCTACCAGCGCGGCGTGCTGGATGGCGCCGAGGTGGCACGGATCTTCGCCTGGATGCGGCCCAACGACCTGATATGGAACTACTGGGTAAACAACTACCTGCTCGGCAAGACACCACCAGCCTTCGACATCCTGTACTGGAACGCCGACAGCACGCGCCTGCCCGCCGCGCTGCATGGCGACCTGCTGGACTTCTTCAAGCTCAACCCGCTGACCCACCCCGCCGGCCTGGAAGTGTGCGGCACCCCCATCGACCTGCAGAAGGTCGAACTGGACAGCTTCACCGTGGCCGGCAGCAACGACCACATCACCCCATGGGACGCCGTGTACCGCTCGGCCTTGCTGCTGGGCGGTGACCGGCGCTTCGTGCTGGCCAACAGCGGGCACATCCAGAGCATCATCAACCCGCCCGGCAACCCCAAGGCCTACTACCTGGCCAACCCCAAGCTGTCCAGCGACCCGCGTGCCTGGTTCCACGACGCCAAGCGCAGCGAAGGTAGCTGGTGGCCGTTGTGGCTGGAGTGGATCACCCCACGCTCCGGTCCGCTCAAGGCACCGCGCAGCGAGCTGGGCAATACCACCTACCCACCGCTGGGCCCAGCGCCGGGTACTTACGTGCTGACCCGATGAGCATGCCGACTGGATGAAGACTCGCGACCGAATCCTCGAATGTGCCCTGCAGTTGTTCAACCAGCAGGGCGAACCGAACGTCTCCACCCTGGAAATTGCCAACGAACTGGGTATCAGCCCCGGCAACCTCTACTACCACTTCCACGGCAAGGAGCCGTTGGTGCTGGGGCTGTTCGAGCGCTTCGAAGAAGCGCTGATGCCCTTGCTCGACCCGCCGCTGGAGGTACGCCTGGACGCCGAGGATTACTGGCTGTTCCTGCACCTGATCGTCGAACACATGGCGCAGTACCGCTTCCTGTTCCAGGACCTGTCGAACCTGACTGGGCGCTTGCCCAAGCTGGCCCGCGGCATGCGTAGCCTGATCAACGCGCTCAAGCGCACGCTGGCGGCATTGCTGGCCAGTCTCAAGGGGCAGGGGCTGGTAGAGAGCGAGACCCAGGCGCTGGGGCAACTGGTGGAGCAGATCACTTTGACACTGATGTTCTCGCTGGATTATCAGCGGGTACTGGGGCGCGAGGGAGATGTGGGGATTGTGGTGTACCAGGTGATGATGCTGGTGGCGCCGCATTTGCAGGCTCAGGCGCGGGGGGCAGCGGAGCAGCTGGCGGTGCGCTACCTGGAGGGTTAAGCCTGACAGGAATGTATTGCAGCAGCCGACGCATTCGCGGGTGAACCCGCTCCCACAGGTACGGGCAGTACCTGTGGGAGCGGGTTTACCCGCGAAGAAGGCGACGCGGTATCAGATCAGGGTACCGGTGCCTGTCTGTGCCGAAGGTGGGTTGCTGGCCGGAGCCGCGGTTGGTGCAGGAGCTGCGCTAGCGACCGGAGCGGCGCTGGCCGCTGGGGCTGCCGGCTTGGCGGCTGCCGGTTTCGCCGGTGCTTTCTTCACCGCAGGTTTCTTGGCTGCCGCAGGCTTGGCTGCCGCAGGCTTGGCCGCTGCCGGTTTCGCCGCTGGTTTGGCTGCTACAGGTTTGGCAGCCGCCTTGGTGGCAGGTTTTGCCGCAGCAGTTTTGGCTGCCGGCTTGGCTGCCGCGGTTTTTGCCGCAGGCTTGGCCGCTGCCGTCTTGGCCAGTGGCTTGGCCGCCGCCTTGCTCGCAGCCGGTTTGGCCGCAGCGCGCGACGAGATCGGCGTAACCGAGGCACCGGTGAGTTTCTCGATCTGCTTGGTCAGGCTATCCACCTGCTGGTGCAGGGCCTTGATCTCGTTGCGGCTCGGCACGCCAAGGCGCGAGATGGCGCTGTTCAGGCGCTTGTCGAAGGCCTCTTCGAGTTCGCTCCACTTGCCCAGCGCACGGTCCTTCACGCCCGACACACGCGAAGTGGTCGACGACTTGGCAGTTTCAGCGACATCTTCGGCGGTCTTCTTCGCCTGCTTCTCGGCCTTCTCGCCATCCTTCACCAGCGAGTCGAACAGCTTCGGGCCATCCTGGTCGATCTTCGAATAGATACCAAGCCCAGCCAGCCAGATCTTGCGGGAGTACTTCTCGATCCCGCCGACCCAGGAGCTGCCTTCTTTCTCGGAATTCTTCTTGCCAGCCATCCTGCTCTCCTTATGGTTTGTGCGCGACGCGCTCGAGCAGCTCGTGCAGCTGTTCAAGCTTGATGGACAACGCCTCAACGTCATGTTTAGACGGAATGCCAAGGCGATTCAAGGCGCGACCTACCCGCGCGTCGAAAGCTTTTTCGATCTTGTCCAGTTGAACTTCGACCTTGCCGCGTACGCGACTGACTTCCTGGGTCGCTTCGTCGATCTGGTTGTTGGCAGCATCGAGCTCTTTGTCGATACGCTTCTTGCCACGCTTCTCGACGCCTTCGCCGGCCTTGACCAGCTCACTGAAGTAGTCGGAGCCTTCCTGGCCCACACGCGCATAGGCGCCGATGCCCGCCAGCCAGATCTTGCGCGCGTAGCCGCGCACCTCGCCCAGCGTGCCCGGGGCGTCGTCCTTTTTCTTCACAGTCACTTTGGCCATGCTCTGTACCTCATGCTCATGAGTGGAGGAGAAACCGCCCATGGAGGTTGGGCTTGAGCACAAGGTAGAGAGGGAAATTAGAATCTTCACCCTAAGGTGAAGGAGCATGGCCCGGGAAGGGCTCAGGCCAGGGCTTTGTCCAGCGCCCGCTCGATCTCGCCCTTGATGGTGCCGCTCATCATCGACAGCATCATGCCCAGCTTCAATTCGACACGGATGCGGTCATCGAAGATGTGCACGCTGCCGTTGGCACCGCTGCGCGCCACGTCGACCCGGTCACCGTTCCAGGTGGCCTTGAGGTCGTACTCGCGGGTCAGTTTGTCGACCAGCGCTTCAGCCTTGGCACGGGCGGCATCGCGGCCGAGGGAATGTTTGCGTTCGACGCTGATCTGGGTCATGCGGGTGTTCCTGAAGATGAAGACATAATGAGCATTATGCCCGCCCCCGCCCACTGGCACACCCCGCCAAGACAAATCCGCCCGTTCGCCCTAGAATGGCGGTAATTTTTTCCGGTGAAGCGATATGAACGACCAGCGCAAAGGCGACCACGCCGAACCCACCACCCATTTCGGTTACCAAAACGTCCCTGAAAGCCAGAAGGCGAAGAAAGTCGCCGAGGTGTTCCACTCGGTAGCGGCCAAGTATGACCTGATGAACGACGTGCTTTCCGGCGGCATGCACCGCCTGTGGAAGCGCTTCACCATCGAGCTGTCGGGTGTACGCGCCGGCAATCGTGTACTGGACATCGCCGGCGGTACCGGCGACCTGGCCGCCAAGTTTTCGCGGCTGGTCGGCCCGACCGGCCAGGTAGTGCTGGCCGACATCAACGAATCAATGCTCAAGGTGGGCCGTGACCGCCTGCTCGACCGTGGCGTGGCCGGCAACATCGAGTTCGTCCAGGCCGACGCCGAGAAGCTGCCATTCCCGGACAACCACTTCGACTGCGTGACCATTGCCTTCGGCCTGCGCAACGTCACCCACAAGGACGAAGCCATCCGCTCGATGCTGCGCGTGCTCAAGCCGGGCGGTCGCCTGCTGGTGCTGGAGTTTTCCAAGCCTACCAACAAGCTGATGTCCAAGGCCTACGACGCTTACTCGTTCGCCTTCATGCCGCTGGCCGGCAAGCTGATCACGAACGACTCGGAGAGCTACCGTTACCTCGCCGAGTCGATCCGCATGCACCCCGATCAGGAAACCCTGAAGGCCATGATGGTCGATGCCGGTTTCGACCGCGTCACCTATCACAACATGACTAGCGGCATCGTTGCCGTGCACCGGGGAATCAAACCCTGATGCTGCTGGCCGGGCTGTTCGCCAGCGTCGAACATGGCCTGAACCGCGTCCTGCGCATGGACAGCACGGCACTGCCGCGGCTGGCCGCGCTCGAGGGCAAGGTCATCGAGATCGACTGCCGCCAACCGGCCCTGCAGGTGTTCATCCTGCCCGATGAAGAGGGCCTGATGCTCGCCGCCCACTGGCAAGGCGAGGTCGACTGCAGCCTGCGCGCCCCGGCCGGCAGCCTGGCGCAACTGGCCCTGGCCAGGGACAAGACTGCCGTGCTGCACAGCCCGCAAGTGGAACTGCATGGCGACAGCGCCGTGCTGCTCGACCTGTTCGGTGTGCTGCAGGACCTGGAGCTGGACTGGGAGCACGAGCTGCAACGCTGGCTCGGCCCGGTCGCCACGGCGCTGCTGGCCGGCCACATCCGCCTGCGCGCACGCTGGACCCGTCAGGGCCTGGCGCGCTTCAGCCAGAACCTTTCCGAGTACCTGGCCGAAGAGTCCCGCACTCTGGTCGGCAAGCGCGAAGCCGAAGCCGCCTTCAGCGAGCTCGATGCCCTGAAGCTCGATACAGAACGACTCGAGGCGCGTCTCAAGCGCCTTTCCCGAACCCTTGATACCAGCGATAACGCATGAAGCTGCTCGCCGTCCGCCGTCTATTTCGCATCCAGCGTGTGGTGATCCGCTACCGTCTCGATGACCTGCTGTTCGACCTGCCGCTGCCCTGGTGGCTGATGAGCCTGCGCCTGCTGATGCCGTGGCGCTGGTTGCCGCGCAAGCCGTCCGAGCTCAGCCGTGGCGCGCGCCTGCGCCTGGCCCTGCAGGACCTGGGGCCGATCTTCATCAAGTTCGGCCAATTGTTGTCCACCCGCCGAGACCTGCTGCCCAACGACATTGCCGATGAGCTGATGCTGCTGCAGGACCGCGTGCCGCCGTTCGACCCCAAGCAGGCCGTGGCGCTGATCGAGGCACAGCTAGGCGCCCCGGTAACGCAACTGTTCAGCCGCTTCGACGTCGAGCCGCTGGCATCGGCCTCGGTGGCCCAGGTGCACGCTGCGCGCCTGAAAAGTGGCGAGGAAGTGGTGGTCAAGGTGGTACGCCCAGGCCTGAAGCCGGTGATCGCCCAGGACCTGGCATGGTTGTTCCTGATCGCCAAGGCTGCCGAGCGCGCTTCGGCTGATGCCCGCCGCCTGCACCCTGTGGAAATCGTCGGCGACTACGAAAAAACAATCTACGACGAGCTCGACCTGCTGCGCGAAGCGGCCAACGCCAGCCAGCTGCGGCGCAACTTCGAAGGCTCCGAGCTGATGTACGTGCCCCAGGTGTACTGGGACCTGTGCCGTCCCAAGGTGCTGGTGATGGAGCGCATCTATGGCGTGCCGGTGACCGACATGGCCACCTTGGCCGACCAGCGCACCGACATGAAGCTGCTGGCCGAACGAGGCGTGGAGGTGTTCTTCACCCAGGTGTTCCGCGACAGCTTCTTCCATGCCGACATGCACCCCGGCAACATCTTCGTCAGCACGGTCAAACCATGGAGCCCGCAGTACATCGCCATCGACTGCGGCATCGTCGGCAGCCTGACCGACGAGGACCAGGACTACCTGGCGCGCAACCTGATCGCCTTCTTCAAGCGTGACTACCGCCGCGTCGCCCAGTTGCACATCGACTCGGGCTGGGTGCCGGCGCACACCAAGGTCAACGAGTTCGAAGCGGCGATCCGCACCGTATGCGAGCCGATCTTCGAAAAACCGTTAAAGGATATTTCCTTTGGCCAGGTGCTGATGCGCCTGTTCCAGACCGCCCGGCGCTTCAACATGGAAGTGCAGCCGCAGCTGGTCCTGCTGCAGAAGACCCTGCTCAACATCGAAGGCCTGGGCCGTCAGCTGTACCCGGAGCTGGACCTGTGGAGCACCGCCAAGCCATTCCTCGAGCGCTGGATGCGCGACCGCATGAGCCCCAAGGCCGTGCTCGGCAACATCCACAGCCAGGTCGAGCAACTGCCGCACCTGGCAGACATGGCCCGCGACCTGCTCGAGCGCCTGTCGCAACCGCACCTGCACGATCCGCAACTGCCGGAGCGGCGCCGCCAGGGCGACCGTTGGGCGCTGCGCCTGCTCGGCGCCGGCCTGCTCGGCGGTGGTGCGGTACTGGCCGCTGGTGCCGCCGCAGATGCCAGCCTGGCCGCCCCTGCCGCCTGGCCGGCCTGGCTGATGCTGGCCGCCGGCCTTTACCTGATCGTGCGCCAATAGCCAGCCGCGCCCATGGCTGGCACACTAGCGCAAAGGGCCCGGCACAGGAGCGGGCCCGCTTTGGAGTCGACGATGAAAGACTGGCTGGACGAGATCAAGTGGAACAGCGAGGGCCTGGTACCGGCGATCGCCCAGGACCACAAGACCGGACGCGTGCTGATGATGGCCTGGATGAACCGCGAATCGCTGGCCCTGACCGCCGCCGAGCAACGCGCCATCTACTGGTCGCGTTCGCGTGGCAAGCTGTGGCGCAAGGGTGAGGAGTCCGGGCATGTGCAGAAGCTGCATGAAATGCGCCTGGACTGCGATGCCGATGTGATCATTCTGATGGTCGAGCAACTGGGCCATATCGCCTGCCATACCGGCCGGGAAAGCTGCTTCTACCGCGTCTTCGAAGACGGCCAGTGGAAAACCGTCGACCCGGTCCTGAAAGACCCGGATGCCATCTACAGCGCAGGACACTGACATGAGCGACACCCTCAACCGCCTTGCCGAAGTGCTTGAAGAACGCAAGCAAGCGGCGCCCGACAGCTCCTACGTGGCCAGCCTGTACCACAAGGGCCTGAACAAGATCCTCGAAAAGCTCGGCGAAGAGTCGGTCGAGACGATCATTGCCGCCAAGGACGCGGCGGTCAGCAAGGATTACAGCGATGTCATCTACGAAACCGCCGACCTGTGGTTTCATAGCCTGGTAATGCTCAGCGCGCTGGGCCAGCATCCACAGGCCGTGCTAGATGAGCTGGAACGCCGTTTCGGGCTTTCCGGGCATGATGAGAAGGCGGCTCGACAGCCGTCTGCCTGATGTAATTTAAGTGCGCGGGGCCCCTCTCTTTTTTGTGGGAGCGGGTTCACCCGCGAAGAATGCGACGTGGTGTATGGCACCGGCTAAGCCGGTGTTCGCGGGTGAACCCGCTCCCACAGGGACCGCGTTGCCAGAACAATTCGCTTTACCTGTAAAATTCAGGAGTACGAAATGGGTATCTTTGACTGGAAACACTGGATCGTCCTGCTGGTGGTCGTGGTCCTGGTGTTCGGCACCAAGAAGCTGAAGAATTTCGGCAGTGACCTGGGCGAGTCGATCAAAGGCTTCCGCAAGGCCATGAGCGATGAAGAGAACAAGCCGGCCGAGCAGACCCCGCCGCCTGCCCAACCCGTTCCACCAGTGCAGAATACTGCCCAGCAGAACCAGGGCCACACCATCGAAGGCCAGGCCCAGCCGGTCCAAGAGCCGCAGCGGAAAGACTGACCTATGTTCGGCATCAGTTTCAGCGAGCTGCTGCTCGTCGGCCTGGTCGCCCTGCTGGTGC
This sequence comes from Pseudomonas sp. XP1, assembly GCF_053557675.1. Lineage (NCBI taxonomy): Bacteria > Pseudomonadati > Pseudomonadota > Gammaproteobacteria > Pseudomonadales > Pseudomonadaceae > Pseudomonas > Pseudomonas sp. XP1. The sequence goes on from NZ_JBNRIJ010000008.1 coordinate 18,386, forward strand.
TCGGCCCCGAGCGCCTGCCCGGTGCCGCGCGCACGGCAGGCCTGTGGATCGGCCGGCTCAAACGCAGCTTCAACAGCATCAAGATGGAAGTGGAACGCGAAATCGGCGCCGACGAAATCCGCCGCCAGCTGCATAACGAACACATCCTGCAGATGGAAGAGGAGGCCAAGCGCATCCTCAACCCGATGACGCCACCGGCGCAGCCACCTGTTACCACCGCAACCGTTCAGCCGCCCGCCGGGCTCGAAGCCAGGCCGGTCGAGACCGCTGCCACCCCGGCCACGCCTTCTGAACCGCCTCAACCGCCGCGAGCCCCATGAGCGAAAATCCGGAACACGACCAGCCAATGCCGCTGGTTTCGCACCTGACCGAACTGCGCACCCGCCTGCTGCGTTGCGTTGCCGTCATTTTCCTGATCTTTGCCGGGCTGTTCTCCTTTGCCCAGCAGATCTACACCCTGGTCTCCGCGCCGCTGCGCGAGCACTTGCCGGCCAATGCCACGATGATTGCCACCGACGTGGCCTCTCCGTTCCTCACGCCGTTCAAGCTAACCATGATCGTCTCGCTGTTCCTGGCGATCCCGTTCATCCTGCAGCAGATCTGGGGCTTCATCGCACCCGGGCTGTACCGGCATGAAAAGCGCATTGCCATTCCGCTGCTGGTTTCCAGCATCTTCCTGTTCTACGCCGGCATGGCCTTCGCCTATTTCCTGGTGTTCCCGCTGATCTTCGGCTTCTTCGCCAGCGCCACACCGGAAGGCGTGTCGATGATGACCGACATCGCCAGCTACCTCGACTTCGTGATGACACTGTTCTTCGCCTTTGGCGTGGCCTTCGAAATCCCGGTAGCGGTGGTGCTGCTGGTATGGATCGGCGTGGTCGACGTCAAGTACCTGAAGAAGATTCGCCCCTACGTGATCATCGGCTGCTTCGTGGTCGGCATGGTACTTACCCCACCGGACATCTTCTCTCAGACCCTGCTGGCCGTACCCATGTGGCTGCTGTTCGAGATCGGCGTGCTGTGCGGCAGTCTGATCCGCAAGCGCAGCGCCCACGACGAAACCGCCAACGACCACAACGACCAGCCACCAGCGACCCAACCGTGAACCTGTTGCTCCTTGAAGAGGCCGACTTCGTGTCGGCCGAACGCGTCGTTCTCGCAGACCGGCGTTTCACCCACATGCAGGACATCCACCGTGTAGCGGTGGGCGACAACCTGCGCGTGGGCCGTATCAACGGCCTGATGGGAAAGGCCACGGTGCTGCGCCTGGAAAGGCACGAAGCCGAACTTGAAGTCGTCTTTGACCAGCAGCCACCGGCCAAGCTGCCGCTGACACTGGTGCTGGCCGTACCTCGGCCGAAAATGCTGCGCCGGCTGTTCCAGACCGTATCTACCCTTGGCGTGCCGCGGCTGATTTTGCTGAACAGCTACAAGGTCGAGAAAAGCTTCTGGCAAACACCCTTCCTGCACCCGGACAGCATTCGCGAGAACCTCATCCTGGGCCTGGAACAAGCCCGCGACACTGTGCTGCCCGAAGTGATCATCGAGAAGCGCTTCAAGCCGTTCGTCGAAGACCGCCTGCCGGCCATCGCCGCAGGCACCCTGGGCCTGGTCGGGCACCCCGGCCCCTACCCCGCCTGCCCGCGCGCAGTGGAGCAGCCAGTGACCCTGGCCATTGGCCCGGAGGGCGGCTGGATCCCCTACGAGGTGGACCTGCTGGGCAAGGCCGGCCTGGCTCCGGTCCAGCTGGGCGACCGCATCCTGCGGGTAGAAACCGCGGTGACAGCGTTGCTTTCACGGATTTTCTGACACACAAGTCAACTTTCACCCATAAAGTTTCCCTTCCCCAGGCCGATTGTCTTGGCAACACAACAATTAATCGTGCTGCCAAGGCGCCGGGGAGTCGTACATGTATCAATGGTTCGCCCAATCATTGGGCAATGTGAGCGTCAATCGCAAACTGGGGCTGGGCTTCGGCTTGGTGCTGCTGTTGACACTGGCCATCACCCTGGCCGGCTGGCACGGCATGGACAGCATCATCAACCGTGGCGACAAGCTGGGGAACATCTCGGTCATCCAGCAGTACACCCAGGAGCTGCGCATCGCCCGTCAGCATTACCAGCGCCAGCCTGACGAAGCCTCGGTGGCAGAGCTGGAAAAGGCCCTGGGCAACCTCGACCGCCAGGTACAGTTCATGCTCGGGCAGATCGAGCAGCCCGCTGACAGTCAACGCCTTGAGCAGCAGCGCGAGGCCGTGCGCGGCTATCAGCAGGCATTCAACGAGCTGAAACAGGCCGGCCAACGCCGCGAGGCCAGCCGCGCCGTGCTTGGCGACACTGCCGACAAGGCCGCGGAGCTGATTGCCCGGGTGCAACGCGGCCTGCTGCAGGGTGGCGATATCAGCCAGTACCAGCACGCAGTGGAAGTCAGCGCCCTGTTGCAGCAGGCGCGCTTCCAGGTACGCGGCTATACCTACAGCGGCAATGCCGACTACCAGCAAACGGCGCTGAAGGCCATAGACCAGGCCTTGGCCGAGCTGCGCGCGCTGCCGGCCAAAGTACCAGCGGAGCACGCTGCCAGCCTGGACGATGCCACCACCGCCCTGGCAGGCTACCGCGACGCGGTCACCCAGTTCGGCAATGCCCAGGTCGCCAGTGAGCAGGCCCTGCAGAGCATGGTCGAACACGGCACGGTACTGCTGCAGACCAGCCAGGCGATGACCACCTCGCAAACCGCTGTGCGTGACGCCGGGGCTACCCAGGCCAAGACCCTGCTCGCCGTGGCGACCGTCCTGGCGCTGGCCCTAGGCCTGCTGGCGGCCTGGGTCATCACCCGGCAGATCATCATTCCGCTGCGCCAGACCTTGCACGCCGCCGAACGCGTGGCCAGTGGCGACCTGACCCTGAACCTGCAGGTACAACGCCGCGACGAACTGGGCCAATTGCAAGCCAGCATGCATCGCATGACCCAGGGCCTGCGCGAGCTGATCAGCGGCATCGGTGATGGTGTCACGCAGATCGCCAGCGCTGCCGAGGAGCTGTCGGCGGTGACCGAGCAGACCAGTGCCGGGGTCAACAACCAGAAGGTCGAGACTGATCAGGTGGCGACCGCCATGAACCAGATGACTGCCACGGTGCATGAGGTGGCGCGCAATGCCGAACAGGCCTCGGAAGCTGCGTTGATGGCCGACCAGCAAGCCTGTGAAGGCGATCGTGTGGTCGGCGAGGCGGTAGCGCAGATCGAGCGCCTTGCCGGCGAAGTGGTCAACTCCAGCGAAGCGATGAACCAGCTCAAGGTCGAAAGCGACAAGATTGGCAGCGTGCTTGATGTGATCAAGTCGGTGGCCCAGCAGACCAACCTGCTGGCCCTCAACGCCGCGATCGAAGCGGCCCGTGCCGGCGAAGCCGGGCGTGGCTTTGCCGTGGTGGCCGATGAAGTGCGCAGCCTGGCGCAGCGCACCCAGCAATCGACCGAAGAGATCGAAGAACTGATTGCCGGGCTTCAGAGCGGCACCCAGCGCGTGGCCAGCGTGATGGACAGCAGCCGCCAGTTGACCGACAGCAGCGTCGAACTGACGCGCCGTGCCGGCAGCTCCCTGGAGACTATCACCCGGACCGTTTCGTCGATCCAGGCCATGAACCAGCAGATTGCCACGGCAGCGGAAGAACAAACCGCCGTGGCAGAAGAAATCAACCGCAGCGTGATGAACGTACGGGATATTTCTGACCAGACCTCGGCGGCCAGTGAAGAAACGGCCAGCTCAAGTGTGGAGCTGGCGCGGTTGGGTACCCACCTGCAAGGGTTGGTGGGGCGGTTCAGGCTCTAGGTTGATGTGTAGGTCGCCTGCAGTGGCCTCTTCGCGGGTTTGCCTGCGAAGAGGCCAGTGCAGGCGGTGTATTCCTACCTATTTAGGCGAAATTTCCTACCTGATTATCAGGTCAAGTCCTACAGCTCCGCTGCCGATTGGCAAAGGTGTGATGCCAGCAATGCGCCTGCATCCCCGCCCCCAATCGCACGGAGATCCCTCATGCTCGGCTACCTCAACCGAAAGCTCGGCAACATCAGTGTCGCAGCCAAGCTCGCCCTCGGCTTCGCCGTAGTCCTGCTGCTAACCCTGGCCACCACCGTCAGTGGCTGGCGTGCACTGGATGACGCCATTGTGCGCTCGCAGCAACTCAGCGAAATCGGCCTGATCAACGATCTGACCAAAGACCTGCGCGCAGAGCGCATCACTTACCGTGTGCTCAACGACGACGCCAGCAGAACGCGCATAGCCAACATTCTCGACCAGCTCGACAGCATGCTGACCACCTTGCAGCAACGCAGCAGCGTGGATGAATCTCGGCAGATGCTGACGGAAAAGCTGGTATTGCTGCAGCGCCTGCGCGACGACTTCAGCGAGCTGGAAAACACTGTCAACAAGCGCATCGCCCTGCGCCAGGCCATGCTGGCACAGGAGCAGAAGCTCAGTGAAGTAATCGATGATCTCCAGACCCAGGCCTTGCTGAAAATGCCTGCTGACAGCCAGCAAGGCGGTGTGCTGGGGCTGATGGACACGCTCAGCCGTCATATCGATGGTGCCAACCAGCAGAGCCTCGTTCCGGCCTATACCTTCTCCCCCGTGGAAAGCTTTGCCAAGGTCGGCGAGGCTTCGCTGGATGCCGCTGACAACAGCCTTGCGCAATTGCTCAAAGGCCTTGCTCCACTCGGCTTGCCCCGTACGCTCACCCAGCAGCCCGGGGAGCAGTTGGCCAGGTATCGCGCCAGCCTGGATGAATATCGCCGGACCGCAGTGCGTGTCGAACAGCTGCAAAACAACATGGAGAACATGGGCAACGAGCTGCGCGCGGTCAGCCTGGAACTTGGCAAACGCAAGATCGAGCAGCGCGACAGGGAAGCCCTCGAAGCACGCTCGCTACTGGCCACAGTAGCCCTGCTGGCGTTAGTCGTAGGTGTGGTGGCCGGCTGGTTGATCACTTTGCAGATCACCCAGCCTTTGCGCCAAACCTTGGCCGTGGCCGGGCGCATCGCCATGGGCGACCTGAGCCAGATCGAACCGGTACAACGCCGCGACGAGATGGGCCAGTTGCAAACCAGCATGCGCGAAATGACCTTGAGCCTGCGCGAGCTGATCGGTGGCATCGACCAGGGCGTCGGTCAGCTGTCACAGGCCGCCACACAGTTGGCGGCCAGCAGCGAAGACACCAAGTTGCGCATCAACCAGCAGCGCGAGGAAACCGACCAGGTGGCCACGGCCATGAACCAGATGAGCGCCACCGTGCAGGAAGTGGCACAGAACGCTGAACAGGCCTCGCTGGCAGCGACCAACGCCGACCAGCAAGCGCAGGTCGGCGACCAGGTAGTGGCCGAAGCTATCGGCCGTATCGAACAACTGGCCGGCCAGATGGACCATTGCCTGGCAGCCATGCAGCACCTGGCTGGCGAAAGCCAGCGTATCAGCGGCATCCTCGATGTGATCAAGTCGGTGTCCGAGCAAACCAACCTGCTGGCCCTGAACGCGGCGATCGAAGCGGCACGGGCGGGTGAAGCAGGACGTGGTTTTGCCGTGGTGGCCGACGAAGTACGCGGCTTGGCCCAGCGCACATCGACGGCGACCGAAGAGATTGGCCAGCTTATCGACAGCCTGCACAGCGGCACCGACGAAGTGACCCGCTTGCTGGACAACAGCAAGAACCTGACCGAACAGAGCGTGGAGCTGAGCCGCAAGGCGGGGCAGGCCCTGAGCCAGATAACTGATACCGTGTCGAACATCCAGGGCATGAACCAGCAGATTGCAACGGCCAGCGAAGAGCAGAGCGTGGTCGCCGAGCAGATCAACCGTAGTGTGCTGAATGTGCGGGATGTGTCGGATCAGACCAGTGCGGCCAGTGAGCAGACGGCGGCTTCGAGTGGGGAACTGGAGCAGCTGGGGCAGCAGTTGCGAGGGATGGTGGGGCGATTCAGCATTTGAGTTTGCGGGGGGCTGCTTTGCAGCCCATTCGCCGGCAAGCCAACGCCCACAGGGACCGCACAGTTCTCAGTACCTGTGGTAATCCTGTGGGAGCCGGCTTGCCGGCGATTGGGGCGCAAAGCGCCCCCTGCGGTTAAAGCACCTGGCGCAGGAACGCCTGCGCGCGCGGGTCTTTCGGCGAGGCGAAGAACGCAGCCGGCGCCGAATCTTCCAGCAGCTTGCCATGATCGAAGAACAGCACCCGGTCCGCCACTTCACGGGCAAAGCCCATTTCGTGTGTGACGCAGACCATGGTCATGCCTTCCTGGGCCAGGGTCTTCATCACATCCAGCACCTCGCCGACCATTTCCGGGTCGAGCGCCGAGGTCGGTTCGTCGAACAGCATCACTTTCGGGTCCATGGCCAGGGCTCGGGCGATCGCCACCCGCTGCTGCTGGCCACCGGACAGGCGCGACGGGTATTCGTTGGCTTTCTGCGCAATGCCCACCTTCTCCAGCAGCGCCCGGGCCTTGGCTTCGCGGTCGGCCTTGTTGCGCTTGCGCACCACCTTCTGTGCCAGGCACAGGTTCTCCAGCACGGTCATGTGCGGGAACAGGTTGAAGTGCTGGAACACCATGCCGACTTCGCGGCGATAGGCGTTGATGTCGGTTTTCGGATCGGCCAGTTGCAGGCCGTCGATGGCCACATGGCCTTCGTCGAAATGCTCCAGGCCGTTGAGGCAGCGCAGGAAGGTCGACTTGCCCGAGCCCGACGGGCCGAGTACCACCACCACTTCGCCCTTGGCGACCTGGGTGGTGACGTTATCCACGGCCCGTACCACGTGGCCACGGGTGTCGAAGACTTTCAGCAGGTCACGGACTTCAATCACTTTGCGCAAGCCTCCGCTCGAGCCGGCTGGCCAGGTGCGACAGCGGCAGGTTGATCAGCAGGTACAGGCCTGCCACGCAGAACCAGATCTCGAAGGTCGAGAACGAGGTGGTGATGGCCTCGCGGCCGCTCTTGGTCAGTTCGGTAATGGCGATCACCGAGACCAGCGAGGTGTCCTTGACCAGGCTGATGAACTGGCCGGCCAAAGGCGGCAGCACACGCTTGAAGGCCTGCGGCAGGATCACGTGGCGCATCGACTGGCCCGCGTTCAGGCCCAGCGAGCGGGCCGCTTCGTTCTGGCCCTTGGCGATGGACTGCACGCCGGCACGAACGATTTCGGCCACGTAGGCACCGGTGAACAGCGCCAGTGCAGCCACCCCGGCAAACTCGCGGGACAGGTTGAGCACGGTACCGATGAAGAAGTAGAAGATGAAGATCTGTACCAGCAGCGGTGTACCGCGCACCAGTTCGACATACACGGTCGACAGGTCACGCAGCGTAGGGTTGCTGGACAGGCGGCAGAGGCCGGCGAACAGGCCGATCAACAGGCCCAGGGCACCGGATACCACCGAAATCCAAAGCGTGGTCCACAGGCCCCAGGCCAGCGGGCCGGCCGCCCAGTGACGGGTGACGCCAATCTGGTCGCCTTCGGAAACATCGTCGCCGCGGGCCAGCTGCAGGCTGTCCTTGGCAACATCGAGCACCTGCTCGGCACCGCTCTCGTCTTTCAGCGTGACACGGGCATTGTCGCCAGAGATGACGATGTCCTGCACGGTGCCGTAACCGGCGGCGCGCTGTGCTTCCTCGGCCTTGTAGGCGAAGTACTGCGGTACGCGGTTCCAGCGCCACTCGTAGGAAATCATCGAGGTGGCCATGTACAGGCTGAACGCCAGGCCCACCAGGACCAGGGCAGTCAAACCGTGCCAGGGCCACTGGGCTTTCTTGTGTTTGATCACGTGGGGTACTTCCGTAAATGCGAACGCGCAGGGTTTGCCTGCGCGTCGGGGTCATAAAGCCGGCTTGTGGCCTGGGCCTTATTCCATTTCCTTCAGCCAGTCCTTGTTCTTGAACCACTTGTCGTGAATACGATCGTAGGTCCCGTCATGCTTGATCTGGTGCAGGAAGTTGTTGATGAAGTTGATGCTGTCGTAGTCGCCTTTCTTCAGGCCGAAGGCCAGCGGCTCGTAGGTGAAGGGTTCTTCGAGGAACAGCAGCTTGCCGGCACCGGCCTTGTCCACTGCCACCACGTTGTAAGGCGCGTCGTAGACGAAGGCGTCAGCCTTGCCGTTGACCACGTCCATCACCGCTTCCTGCTCGTTGTCGTAGCCGTGGTATTTGGCCTTGGCGATCAGCTTCTTGGAAACCATTTCGCCGGTGGTGCCGAGCTTGGAGGTGATGCGGTACTTCTCGTTGTTCAGGTCCTTGTACGACTTGATCTCGCCCGCCAGTTCCTTGCGGATCAGCAGGGTCTGGCCAACCACAATGAAGGGTTCGCTGAAGTTCAGGCGCAGGTTGCGTTCCTGGGTCAGGGTCATGCCGCTGCCGATCATGTCGAACTTGTCGGTCAGCAGGGCCGGGATGATGCCGTCATAGGCCGTGGATACCGGCTCGAACTTGACGCCCATGGACTTGGCCATGGCTTTGAGGATATCGACTTCGAAGCCGATGATCTCGCCACGCTTGTTGGTCATCTGGAAAGGCATGTAGGTCGGATCCATGCCCACCCGCAGGGTGCCGCGCTTGACCGCGTCATCGATCGCGCCCGCCTGGGCCGCCGTCACGGCGACCAGGGCGGTGACACCGACCAGCAGTCGCGAAAGGTATTTCTTGATCATCACCAAGTCCCCTAGCAAGAAAAGTAGCGAATCTTATTGTTGGCATGGCCGTGGCGGCCGATGCGTCATATCGGAGAGGGATGCTAACGCATGGCGGCTCGGGGACCTAGAGCCGGGGGGGACTTTGTTGGCCAAAATCGGTGGGAGCCCTGAAAAGCTTCGCGGGCACGCCCGCTCCCACAGGTACAGCGCATGCCTGAAAGGCTGTGAAGTACCCTGTGGGAGC
>NZ_JBNRIJ010000008.1:27360-65886 GCF_053557675.1 Pseudomonas sp. XP1
GCGCCGACGAGTGCCGGTTGGCCTTCATTCTCCGGATGCAGCGGCAACAGCGGCGAATGCGGGTCGTTCTTGATCGATGCACGCCACACGTTGATCCACGCCGCATTGTGCTCGGCCCAGACCTGCTCGTGCAGGCGGGTCAGCGCCACCGGGTCGCTGAGCAGGGCCAGGCGGGTATTGAGGTCCAGCCCTTGCGGCCCGACCTCCATCGCCTTGGCCACGCGCTCGACGCGCAATGCCTCGATAGGCGCCGCCTGACCATGACGGGCAGTGGCCATGGCGCATGCCAGGGCGTTCTGCCGCGGGTCGACCACAGCCCGCACGAAGCCGTCATGCAGGGCATGCCAGCGGTTTTCGTGGGTGTACTGGTCGGTGGCCAGCAGCTCCTGCGGAGTGGCGTATTCCTCGGGGATGAGGAACAGCTTCTCGTCCTTGGCCGCCAGGCCCAGGCGGGTGCGGCTGGAGATCACCGAAACCGGAATCGACAGCACCAGCGAACCAACGATTGGCGCCAGCCACCACAGGAAGCTTGGGTTCAGCCAGGCCACCAGCGCCGCCCAGGCAATGCCCAACAGGGTCTGCGGGCCGTGGCGGCGCACCGCTTCGCTCCACGGAGTGGAGTCGTCGTCACGCTGCGGCGAGTTCCAGGTCGCGGCCCAGCCGAGGAACGCGGCCAGCACGAAGCGAGTGTGGAAGATCATGCGCACCGGTGCCAGCAGCATGGAGAAAAGCATCTCCATCAGCATCGACAGGGTGACCTTGATGCGCCCGCCAAACTCGGTCGCGCCCTTGGCCCAGATCAGGATGACGCTGAGCAGCTTGGGCAGGAACAGCAGCACGATGGTGGTGGAGAACAGCGCCACGGCCTTCTCCGGATGCCACTGCGGCCACAGCGGGTAGAGCTGGTACGGCTCGATGAAGTACTGCGGCTCCATCAGCGTGTTGGTCGCCAGCAGCGCGGTCGACAGCACCAGGAACAGGAACCACAGCGGTGCCGACAGGTACGACATCACCCCGGTGAGGAACACCGCACGGTGCACCGGGTGCATGCCCTTGACCAGGAACAGGCGGAAGTTCATCAGGTTGCCGTGGCACCAGCGGCGGTCGCGCTTGAGCTCGTCGAGCAGGTTCGGCGGCAGTTCTTCGTAGCTGCCCGGCAGGTCGTAGGCAATCCACACGCCCCAGCCGGCACGGCGCATCAGCGCAGCTTCGACGAAGTCGTGGGAGAGGATTGCACCAGCGAACGCACCCTTGCCCGGCAACGGCGCCAGGGCGCAGTGCTCGATGAACGGCTTCATGCGGATGATCGCGTTGTGGCCCCAGTAGTGCGACTCGCCCAGCTGCCAGAAGTGCAGGCCGGCGGTGAACAGCGGGCCATACACGCGGGTGGCGAACTGCTGCAGGCGCGCATACAAGGTATCCATGCCCGAAGCCTTCGGCCCGGTCTGGATGATGCCGGCGTCCGGGTTGGCCTCCATCAGGCGCACCAGGCTGCTCAGGCACTCGCCGCTCATGACGCTGTCGGCGTCGAGTACGACCATGTATTTGTATTCGCCGCCCCAACGACGGCAGAAGTCGTCGAGGTTGCCGCTCTTGCGCTTCACCCGGCGCCGACGGCGGCGGTAGAAGATGCGGCCGAAGCCTTTGGTTTCGCGGCACACGTCCAGCCAGGCCTGTTGTTCGGCCACGGCGATGTCGGTGTCGTTGGTGTCGCTGAGCACGAAGAAGTCGAATCGGTCGAGGTTGCCGCTGGCGGCCACCGATTCGAACGTTGCGCGCAGGCCGGCGAACACACGTGGCACGTCTTCGTTGCAGATCGGCATCACCAACGCGGTACGCGCCTCGGGCGCGATCGGCTCGTTGCCTGCACTGCTACCCGATATCTTGTACTTGTCACGCCCGGTGAGCAGCTCGAGGAAGCCCATCAGCGCGGTCCAGAAGCCCGCCGATACCCAGCAGAACAGGATGCCGAAGAGAACCAGGATGGACGTCTGCAAGGCATACGGCCAAACCTGTACCACGGTGTCCCACAGCGGCTGGTTGACGACTTCGTCAAAGTCCACGAACGACCAGCCTTGGTACGGCAGGATGCCCTTCATGTACCAGCCGGCAACGATGGTCTGGCCGATCATCAGCGCCAGCAGGATGTAACGGCGGATCGAGCCGACCGTGCGCCAGCGGGCTGGCGGCAGCTCGCGCTTGGGCGGCTGCGGGGCGTTGGTGCGACCGGTCATGCGCCGCCACATGCGAATCAGCACGTTGGTGCGCCATGGCTCGGGCACGACCTTGGTGCGCTTGATCGGCGGTGCGATCTTCAGGCACAGGCGGCCACTGCCGTCGACGCCAAGCATTTCGGCGTCTTCCAGCTCGGCGGCGCTGCCTACGGTCAGGCGCGGGCCCACCGAGGCCTGCACGGCCTCGGCAGAGCTAGCGGCCGGGTTGGCCGCCAGGCGTTGGTGCAGCTCACTGAAGGACGTGCAGCTGGCGAGTTCCGCACGCTGCTCGTCGCTCAGTGGTAGGTGGGCCAGGTACTCGCGAAGCGATTCCGGCCTTGCGCTTGAGTTACTCATCGGCAGGCAACTGATAGCTCCAGGTCTCGGTCAGCACCTTCTCGGTGGTGGCCGGGGTCCCGTTGGTGGGCGCCGCATCGGCGGCAGGTTGTTCGGCCTTGGCGGCTTTCTCGGCCTTGGCTTGCTTGGCTGCAGCCTTGTCCTGGTTGGCGTCCTTGGCAGGCTTGGCGGCTTCGACCGGCACGTCACGCACCAGCGCGGCACGCATTTCGGTCGATTTGTTGGCTTCCTTGACCTTCAAACGAAGGGTCAGGCGCCAGCCCTTGGTCTCAGGGTTATAGCGCAGGTTGTTCTCGACCACCTCGGCATTGTCGCCCACGCTGATCTGGCTGCGCACGGCGGTATCTTCCGGCAGGGCGGCCAGCGTCGGGCCGGCGAAGTCGACCAGGAAGGCCACGCTGCCGTCTGGCTGGCGGATCAGGTTGGACTGCTTGACGTCGCCGGTGGAACGCAGGGTCTGCTTGACCCAGCCCAGCTCTGGAGCCTGGAACTTCGGCTCGTCGATGGTCCAGTGCAGGCGGTAGGCGTACTCGAATGGCTTGCCTGGCTCAGGCAGCTTTTCCGGGCTCCAGAAGGCCACGATGTTGTCGTTGGTCTCGTCGGCAGTCGGGATTTCGACCAGGTCGACGGTGCCCTTGCCCCAGTCACCCTTCGGCTCGATCCAGGCGCTCGGGCGCTTCTGGTAGTTGTCGTCGAGGTCTTCATAGTCGCTGAAGGCACGCTGGCGCTGCATCAGGCCGAAACCACGCGGGTTCTCGACACTGAAGTTGCTCACGGCCAGGTGTTTCGGGTTGTTCAGCGGGCGCCACAGCCACTCGCCGTTGCCGGCATGGATCGACAGGCCTTCGGAGTCGTGCAGGGCCGGGCGGTAGTTGAGGACCTTGGACGGCTGGTTGGGGCCGAACAGGTACATGCTGGTCAGCGGGGCAATGCCCAGGCGGCTGACATGGTCACGCAGGAAGACGCGGGACTGCACGTCGACCACGGTGTCGTTGCCTGGGCGCAGGATCAGCTTGTAGGCACCGGTGGAGCGTGGCGAGTCCAGCAAGGCGTAGATGACCAGGTGCTTGTCGGCCGGCTTGGGCTTCTCGACCCAGAACTCGGTGAAGCGCGGGAATTCCTCGCCCGACGGCAGTGCGGTGTCGATGGCCAGGCCACGGGCCGACAGGCCGTACACGTGGCCCTTGCCGACCACGCGGAAGTAGCTGGCGCCAAGCAAGGTCATGATCTCGTCCTGCTTGTCGGCCTTGTTGATCGGGTACAACACACGGAAGCCGGCGTAACCGAGGTTCTTGGTGGTTTCCGGGTCGTGTGGCACGTCACCGAACTCGAAACGGCTCGGGTCGTACTTGATTTCCTCGACCTTGGTGGCGGTGACCTGGTTGATCTTCACCGGGGTGTCGAAGTGCATGCCCTGGTGATAGAACGACAGCTTGAATGGGGTCTTGTCCTTGGCCCACTCGGCCTTTTCCTGCAGGAAATGAATCTTCTGGTAGTCCGCGAACTTCATGTCGCGGAATACGGCCGGCAGGTTGCTTTTCGGTGCTTCGTACTTCTGGCCGGCCAGATCCTTTGCCTTGGCTGCAACATCGTCAAGATTGAATGCCCACAGCTGGCCCGCGCTCATCAGGCCGACCACTGCCACACTGGCCATCAGGGCCTTGCGCAGCCCGGTACCGGGGATTCTTGATGCTTTTTGGGGACTAACAATCACGAGCAACCCTCGCCGAAAACAGATCATGAAACCAACGGCCAGCGACAAATGCCGGGTTGGCGAGCACTGTTCGGACCCCGTGAGGGCGTAATGATTCCCCAAACGGATCCAGACAGTACTCGAGTCAGAGTGAAACGAACCTGCGAACGCAGGTCCATGCAGCGCGCGATTATCCAGCAGGTCGCGTGACAACGCATCAGGCTGGAACAACTATTTATCGTACAAAACCCCTTGTTTTCCTGTGAACAAGGGGTTTTTTATACTCACATTTGTAACATAAATGTTACGGGGCCATCATTGACCAGGTGCACCTGCATGTCTGCCCCGAAACGGCCGCTTGCCACATTGGCGTGCCGGGCCTTCGCCTGCTGCAAAAGATAGTCGAACAACTCGGCGCCGAGGGCCGGTGGCGCTGCTGTCGAAAAGCTCGGGCGCATGCCGTTGCGGGTGTCCGCCGCCAGGGTGAACTGCGACACCAGCAACAAACCTCCCCCGACATCCTTGAGCGACAGGTTCATCTTGCCCTGCTCGTCGCTGAACACCCGGTAGTTCAACAGCTTGTGCAACAGTTTGTCGGCCTGCTCACGGGAATCTTCAGGCTCGACGGCCACCAGTACCAGTAACCCCTGGTCGATTGCACCCACTACCTCCCCCGCCACCTCCACCCGTGCGCCACGCACACGCTGCAATAGGCCCCTCATGCTTCTTCCAGGGGCAGGTCGAGCAGGCGCCGGGCCATCTGGTCGGCGGCACGCACCAGGGCATCGGTGATGCCCGGCTCGGAAGCGGCGTGGCCAGCGTCACGGATCACCTTCAGCTCGCTGTTCGGCCAGGCCTGGTGCAACGCCCAAGCGTTGTCCAGCGGGCAGATCACATCATAGCGGCCATGCACGATCACCGCCGGCAGGTGGGCGATCTTTGGCAGATCGCGGATCAGCTGGTCCGGCTCGAGGAAGGCATTGTTCATGAAATAGTGGCATTCGATACGGGCGATCGACAGCGCGCGCTGCGGCTCGGAGAAACGGTCGACCACCAGCGGGTTGGGGCGAAGGGTGGCGGTACGGCCTTCCCAGGTGGACCAGGCCTTGGCCGCGTGCATCTGGGCGATCTGGTCGTTGCCGGTAAGGCGCTTGTGGAATGCCGTGACCAGGTCACCACGCTCCTCTGGCGGGATTGGCGCAATGTAGTCCTGCCAGTAATCGGGGAACAGCCGGCTGGCGCCTTCCTGGTAGAACCACTGGATCTCCTGAGGCCTGCACAGGAAGATGCCGCGCAGGATCAGGCCATGCACCCGCTCGGGGTGGGTCTGGGCGTAGGCCAGGGCCAGCGTGGAGCCCCACGAACCGCCGAACAGCACCCACTTGTCGATGCCAAGGTGCTCGCGGATGCGCTCGAGGTCCTCGACCAGGTGCCAGGTGGTGTTGTTCTCCAGGCTTGCGTGCGGCGTGGAACGGCCACAGCCGCGCTGGTCGAAAGTGATTATGCGGTACAGGGTCGGGTCGAAGTAGCAGCGGCTCTGGGCGTCGCAACCGGCGCCCGGGCCGCCGTGGATGAACACCACCGGCAGACCTTCTGGCGAGCCGCTTTCGTCGACATACAGCACATGCGGCGCTTCCACGGCCAGATCGTGCCGGGCGTAGGGTTTGATCTGCGGGTACAGGGTCTGCATTGCGCACTCCGTGTGAGGATTATTCGGCCGTGGGCCATCATAAACCTGAATTGCGCTTTGAGCACTGCCCGCGCTTATGCCACCGCACGGCAAGGGGCACATATATCTACCTCCAGCAACTCAGGCAGGCCCGCGATAGTCCCTCGCCCCAAATCAAGCAAGGGCCTCGCCATGCCAACTGCAGTCACTGCCGTGCCTAGTGCTCATTACGCCACCATCGAGCGCAGAATCCCCACCTGGCTCAAGCACGCTCCACCAGAAACCCACCGTGCGATGCGCAACTGGCATCAGCCCCCTGCTTGGCTGGCGATGGCCCTCCAGCAACAACCGGAAGTCGCCAAGGCATGGCAGGTAGAACACGCACGCCACCGCGAGCACCAGGTACAGGTGCACAAGCTTTTCGAACAGCTTCCCACCCTGGAAACTTACGCCACCAAGGCACTCACCGAAGCCATAAAGCAGCGATTCAGGCTTGACCTGGATGTGCGCAACACTTACCTCGTCGATGCCCGCCTGATCGAAACGACCAACGCCGTCGACAGCCGCCAGGCCGTCGACCGGGCTACACGCTCGCTGCTGCAGTGCGCCTTGCACAACTTCGACCGTGACGCCACCGCCGAACATGGCATGGACGCGCCCGCCTCCCTGCTCAAGCGGTCGGTCATCGTCGATCACCGCCGCTTCATGGGCACCGTGCCGATCATCAATACACTGGATATCGCCGCCGAAGATTTCGCCGACTTGTGTCGCACGCTGGATATCGGCGGCAAGTACCATGAACAGGTACATGCCATCTATTACCCGGCGGCCACGCTTTCACTCGGCGCCGATGAAGCTGCACTGGCCGTTTATGAAACCCTGGGGCGTGCCGAGGTCTCGGCATTCCGGCAATCCCTGCATTTCGCCCGCCTCAAGGGTGATATCAGCGAAGCACTCTATTGCGCCGCTCTTGCAACACCACTTGACCAGGTGCCATCGCCCTCTTCGCCGGTGACGTTCAGCTTGCTCGACCTGTGGGAAGCCGAGCTGACCGGCGTTGTGCTCATTACCCTGCAAACTGAAGGGCATCAGGCCGTGGCGCTGTACATTCCTGAAGACAGCACGACGCCCCTCAAGGAGTTCGCCAGCCAGCAAGCCGTGCACGACGAATTGCGCGACAGGCTACAGACCGATATCGGCTATCTGGACAGGCACCTCGCCGACCGCGACAAGGCGTCTATAACCACCCGCCTGAAAGACCGGCTCATGCCCCTCGCCTGGAGTGCCCGCGGCTTGCATGAACGTGTAATGGACCCGCATGCCACCCTGTACCCGGTCATGAGGCCTTTCAGCCACGCCTTCCAAGGCGTGATGGCTTTCCAGAAGGCCCAGCGTCATGAGAAGGATGTGCTGTTCCACGCCACTCCGACCGAAATCGTCGACCGGCGCACAACGCAAGCCCACCGGGAATTGGTTGCCGGCCGCGTGCTTACGGCCTTGAACATCGCCGGCTTCTTCGTGCCAGGGCTTGGCGAGGCAATGCTTGCCGTTTGCCTGGCCCAGCTGGCCCATGAGGTGTATGAAGGGATCGACGCCTGGAAAAACGACGAGCGTGACACTGCCTATGGCTATCTGGTCGATGTGATCGAAAACGTGGCCGTCATGGCCGCCCTCGCCGCAGCAGCCAGGGCATTGGGGGGCTCACGGGGCAGCGAAAGCGGCACGGCGCCGGAAGGGCCGGAGACAGAAGAGCGAGCGGGCGCGGAGCCAGAGATAGCCCGTATTCCTGTAGAAACGCCTTCATTCATCGAAGAACTGGAAAGCGTGGAAACAGCCGATGGTCAGATACGGTTGTGGAAACCCGACCTGACGCCCTACCAGAGCTCCGAAATGCTGCCCCATGACCTGGTACCGGACGAACTGGGCCTACGGCATCACCAAGGGAAACGCTGGCTGGTACTGCAGGGCAATCAGTACATCGTCAGCCAAGCGCCAACGACAGGTGAATATCGTTTGCAACACCCTGCAAGTCCTCGCCGTTACCAGCCGCCAATGCGGCACAACGGTGCCGGAGCATGGTTGCACGTTACGGATAAGCCACTGAGCTGGTCGGGCATGACACTCCTGCGCCGCATCGGCCACTTGAGTGCGCACTTCGATGAGCCGACGCTGCAGCAGATTGTCACCATCAGTGGCGTACACGAAGACGAGCTGCGCCGAACCTTGGCCGAAAGCCGGCGGCTGCCCGCCTTGCTGGAAGACACCCTGCAACGCTTCAAGCTGGACGAAACAATCCGCCAGCTAGCAGACGAGAGCACTCGGCCAGCTGAGTTTTACAGGGCCTACGCCGGCCTTTCGCGCAACCTGGCACCGGGCGCCGAGGCGATCCAGAGAGCGTATCCGAAATTGCCGCCAGCAGTCGCCGATGAGCTGGCGCGCGAGGCCAGTGCCAACGAACTGAAGATGCTCGACAACGGCAAGGTACCAATACGCCTTGCCGAGGAAGTGCGCATCTACCAGCAACAAATTCGCCTTGCCCGCGCCCGCGAAGGGCTGTACCTGTCCAGCGTGCCGAACTGGGATAGCGACCTGTTGATCATGCATATGCTAGAACGCTTGCCAGGCTGGCCTGCGCAGACCAGGCTCCGGCTGCTCCAGCGCATGTTCTGGCCGACCCAGGCTCATGCCATAGGCACGCCTGACACCTACCCAGTCAAGACCATCACCCATGCCCAAGCAGGGTACATCGTCCACGACCAGAGTCTGCCCAGTGCGGTGGTCAAGGTGCATCCAAGCCTTTTCGCTGCATTGTACGAGGCACTACCAGCGGCCATGGCAAGCATGGACGTCACCGATCAGCAAGCGCTGCAGCGCCTTGTACAGGAGAGCCCGTTGCCGCCCCGCCCGGCCCTGAGGATGCTACTGGGCATGCAGCCCGTACGTCCTGGCTACCGTTCTCCCATGCGCCTGGCCGATGGCCGCCTGGGCTACCCGCTCAGTGGCGGCGGCCCGGCCACCCATGGCATCACCCGCCAGCGCCTGCTGGAAGCTATCGAAGCCACAGGGCTCGCCGCACGTACCGGCCGCTCAGCGGATCAGATTCTGCTGGCACTTGCCAGCCGCGGCCGTACGCAACTGCAGATACTCGAACATTTGCAGACACTGCTGGAGCAGCGCCAGGAGCTGCAAAGCAGCCTTGACGATTGGAGCGAAGCCATTTCGCCGGCAACCGACCAGGCAGCACACGACTACGACAGCCTGCGTGACTCGATCATGCAACATTGGTACGACACTGCTCTGGACGAGAGCAGCGGGCCCACCACCGAACTGCGTATTGCCCGCGTCCCCCTTGCCGACGTGCCGCTCACCTTGCCCGCCTTTTTCAATTCACGCGTGCGCAGCCTGAGCCTGATCGACCTGCCGTCTGGGTCCTTGGCGGGTTGGGCGCAGAACGAGCGCCTGCTGCAACGCCTGCTCAGGCAGATGCCACAGATCGAGTCGCTGGAAATCAGCCGTTCGTTTGACCCCAGGGCAACGCCCTCGCCCTTCCTGTTCAGCGTGCCCACCATCACCGAGTGCCTGCCAGGGTTGCAACGACTGGTGCTCACCAACCAGAACATGACGCTCTCCGAAAGCGACCTGAACCTGCTGTCAGGGCTTCGCCAATTGAGACACCTCGACCTGAGTGGTAACCGGCTGGCGCAGAGTAACAGGCCAAGCTTCCATGAATTGACCCTGGATTACCTGGGCCTGGACCAGATGCAACTGGCCCAATGGCCGATCGGGATTGGCAGCGACGCCCTGGCGCGCATTGCCCATCTGTCATTGCGCCACAACAATCTCAGGTCGTTGCCCTCGTTCCTGCTTCATGAAGCAGACATGCTGACCACCCCACCGGTGATCTCGCTGGAAGGCAACAGCATCAATGAAACCCACCTGCAGCGCTTGTTGCTGAATGACCGCATCGACACCTCGGGTATCACCACTGACCAGCCAGCAGCACTTTCCGAACAGCTCACACGCATTCGCGATGAGCGACGGCAGATGCGCGATGCGATCGATGGCTGGGCCCAGGCATCCAGCTCGAGCAACCCATTGACCCAGGCCGCGCTGGCGGACAGGCAACGCATCGCGTCGGCGATCGGTCAATTCTGGGAACAACAGGAGCAGGGCCAGTCATACCTGCGCCTGCAACTCGAGGATGTGGCCATCGAGCATTTCCCCAGGCGACTTCCAGCATTCTTCGGCGCCCGGGTGCGTGCACTAAGCCTGACGCGGTTGCGGGGCAGCGCCTCGCAGCTCGATGAACTACTCAGCCGGTTCCCCAACATCAGCCGGTTGACCATCGATGAACACCAGGCCGCCATGCCCTCGCTGGCATCTGCCCTGGTTCGCCTTCCCCGACTTACCTACCTGGAGTTTCGCAACATGGGGCTGGAGGTCGACCAGGCCATGATGGACATTTTCGCAGGGCTGCGAAACCTGACCTCGCTGGACCTGTCGGGCAACCGTGTAGGCAACATCGACCGGGTACCCGCATCATTGGCCAACAACCTGCAGTCACTCGCATTGACCAACATGAACCTGCAAGCCTGGCCCAGCTGGTGTGACAGCTTGCTGCCACTGGAACTTCTGGACCTGAGCTCGAACAACATCACCCAGTTGCCCGAGCACATCCTGTCGAACCTGAACAATCCCATGCCGATCTCGTCGATCGCGTTGTTCGACAACCCGCTGCCTCTTGAAACCATCCTGCGGGTACGCACCTTCTCGGACAGTCAGCACAGCTATTCCTTTGCCCTGGATATCCCCGACGACCTGATGTTCGCCGATTCTTCAAGCGAAGGATCTCTCGACCATCCTCACTTCCCACTGCTGGGAGATGATACGCCCAGGCTGGAACACTGGATGCTGGGTAGCGAGGCGCAGAATGCCGCATTGCAGGACTGCTGGGAGCAGCTCGAAGGCAGTGACCTATTGCGTCTGACGGGCCGCTTGCACAATGCCGCCCCATACGTTGACCCAAATACGCGAGCCACCTTCTGCGAACGGGTGCGCTTGATGCTGGTGGTGGCTGCAAGCAACGAAACCGAGCGCCTGATCATGGAGAGCATCGCCGCAGCGGCATTGCCAGACCCGATAACCGGCTCGCAGACCTGCCATGACGGAGCGCTGCAGGAGTTCAACAATATTGAACTGTACCTGATGAGCCAACGCCTGTTGGTCGACGCCGGCGATTCCCTGCAAGCATTGCGTCGTCGCCTGTTGCAGCTTTTCCGGATCGAACAGCTGGAGCTGCTGGCAAACCAACGGACCGGCTCGGGTGACCGGGTTTCGGTACGCCTGGCCTACCGCCGGGAACTGGCCGGGGAACTGGACCTGCCGATTGCCGACAGCATGCGTTTTCGAGGTGCTGCGAACCTGGCGCACGATGAGCTATCCAGTGTGCTGGAAAAGGTCCGGAAAAGTGAACTGAGCGACGCACTGGTCGACTACATGCTGGCAAATACGGACTGGACCACGCGTCTGCGAGCCGAGTGTGCCGACCGCTTCGCCGAAATAGACGCACGTTTCCGTCTGCGGGTGCTCGAGCTGGCCAGCAAGGACCACTCGCTTCAGGACGAGTTGAACTTGCAGCAAGGCCTGCAAGATGACAAGGATCAGGAAGAGAGGGAGCTACTGCGCGAACTCACCATCAAGCAGATCAACAACAACTGACCCAAAGTAACTGGCGACGCGCATGACCTGCATCGCGTCGCCCATTTAATGGCCGAACCTTACCACCGATATCTCGCCTTCCCCCCATTCCATCAGCGCCTGCGCTGATACGGGAGCTACCCCTTCCGAGCAACTCCGATCACTGGCCGCGAGTTTGCAAACAACTATCTAACACCTCCGGCCCCACCAAGGCGCCAAAACTTTCGCAAGCCACAGCTCGAATGAAACCTGTGGCGACCTTGATCAGCAAGATTCGGAGATGTTCATGCGAAAGCTTTCCCAAGCACCCACGGTGTCCACTCGCCACGTTGAAATCGTCCAGGCCAAGCTTCCAGAATGGGTGAGCGACCTCTCCGCGGACGAGGCCAGCGCGTTGAAAACATTCAGCTCCTCGCTGTGGGATTGGTTCGACCGGTCCAACCGCTCTCATCCAGACATCATCAAAGAGTTGCTGCACCACTATGCTGCTTATCGCAAGAGTACGGGCCCGCTGGCGGCTACCGTCGCAACCCTCCCAACCGTTGAGGAGTACGCGGCACCACTACTGACAGCTGCGATCAAGGCACGCTTCCGTATCGACCTTGATGTTCGCACAACCTATCTGAATGACGCCCGCCTATGGTCCTCGCATGCCACGCATATCGACGTGGCGAGCTATCCGACCGATATTCGCAAGCCGGTGCTACGTACTGACTACAGAACACTGTTGACCGCAGCGTTGCAAAACTTCAGCCCTAGCGAAACTGCATTGGGTGCGCTGGATTTCGATCGGCGTATCCGGGCCAAGATCGCTACGGGTCCGTCCCATGATAAACGCACGCTTTACGACATGGAGCCTGCACATTTCGCTGCGCTTTGCCGCGACCTCGATTTGGGACAAGGCTATCAAGACCTGATTGACTCGACGTTGGCGGATACGCAGCAGCAGCGGACGGCAGAGCGTTCAGCATTACTTGTAGAGGCTCACATGGCGTACCTCAAAGGGGATGTGAGTGAGGTATTCTACGAGCGGATAAAAGCGACCGCTGCCGGGCAGACGCCTGACGATGGCGCTGCCAACCTGACTGCTTACGCGCTTCGGCTCTGGGATATACCTCTTAACGGCGTGCTGGTTTTGAGCGACGATCTGGACAGCGTCGAACGCACCCTGCCCGTGGTCGTCCATATCCCCGGCGACCCGGTGGCCCCGCTGAAAGAGTATCCATCATCGACCGCTTTTACCCAAGCGCTGGTAAAACGGCTTGAACAGATGAATTACCTGGATTTCTTCCAGCGTTTCTTCCCGGCAAGGCACCGGGCCAAGTTGCGCGAAAAGGTCGTTGCCAGTATTTACCCCTATGGCTGGAGCCCGAAGTCCAACCTTTTGATACGTCAGCGCAGCACCAACCCTTCATTGCATCTACGTGCCAGCAAGCTCCCCGGGTCACCACTGGATGAAATGGTGAAGAGGAAAGTGGCCTCGGTGAAAGACGATGCCTTGTTCCATGCGGTACCCACTCGCCTGAAGAACCAACAAGCATTTGATGAGCGCATTCATCACTATCTGGCATTGGGCCTCGGTGCCCTCAATGCAGCTGCGTTCATCGTGCCGGTCGTTGGCCAGGCGATGGCTGTGGTCAATGTCATACAACTCGCATCCGAAACCTTCGATGGCATCCAGGCCTGGTCCCGCGGTGAGCAGGAACAGGCCTGGAGCTACCTGACGGATGTGATAGAGAACATAGCCTTGATCGGCGCGCTGGGGGCGGAGGGCCAAAGCAGTGTGCCTGCCAGAGAAATCATCCCCGTGGAAACTCCTTCCTTCATTACCGAACTGGAGCCGGTGACCTTGCCAGATGGACAGGAGCGTTTATGGAAACCAGACATGACGCCCTATGCCCACGACATCGTTCTGCCTCCTGGCCTGCAACCAGACCAATACGGCATCTATCACTATCAGGACAAAGCATGGGTCGCCATCGAGGACAAATATTTTGCGGTCACCCACAACCGGAATGGCGCCGACTATCGAGCCCGGCACGCCACTCTGATCGGGACCTACGAGCCCAAGCTGCGTCATAACGGGTTTGGCACTTGGCAACATGAACTGGACCGCCCTCTGCAGTGGCAGGGAGCCAAGCTGGTAAAACGTCTGGGACCCGACTTCTGGCAGCTGGATGAGCAAACCGCACAGCGGCTGTTGCGCATAAGTGACACCCACGAAACCGTACTTCGCCGCGCCTTGAGCGAAAACGACCGACCGCCGGCGCTGCTGGAGGACGCCAGGCGACGCTTCGCAGCGGATGAGCAAGCTTGCCTGGCTTACCCGGCAAGCGAAGCGTCAGCCCGGGCCGAGGCGTTCGAAAACTACTATCTGGAACTGTCCAGCACGGACGACCCAGCGGCGCTAGCCTTACAGCAGCACTATCCTCGGCTGCCGACGGTCATTGCCGAAGAGCTTGGTTTTCACGCCAATGCCGAGGAGCTGAACCAGCTCGCCCAAGGCCGGGTACCTCAACGCCTTGCCGAGGAAGTCAGGGTCTATCAACAGGAGGTGCGCCTGGCTCGCGCCTATGAAAAGCTGTATCTGCAAACCCCGGCCTACAACCCGGATAGCGACAAACTGATCTTCCACAGCCTCGCTCGGATTACCGGCTGGTCAGATCAGCTACGTCTGGAAATACGCGATCGCTGGTACGGCGGTGCATTGATCGACAGCATCGGACAACCCAATGCGCCGACCCGGAAAATCCTCGTGCGAGAGGCCCCCCTGTACCAAGCCCAAGATGACCAAGGTCTTCACCTGCATGGCGCTGACGAGCTCTATGCATCGGTACTGCACGCGTTGCCTGACGACATGCGTACCGCACTGGGTTTCCCCGGCACTTGGCAAAGCCAGGACCTGAAAGCGGCAATAGAACACAACTTGATGCCACGTCATGGCTTGCGCAAGCTACTGGGCATGCAACCGACACATCCTTCCCGCGTACCACCCATGCGCCTGGCTGGGGGCCGTATCGGCTATGCCTTGAGCGGCAGGGGCGCGCTAAGCGGCTTCATTGCACGGGAAACGCTGCTCGACTTGATATTGACGCTGCAGCTGGGTCCAGGCCTGGACCTGGAGCCTGAGAACATACTCAGGGCACTGGAAGCAAACTACGACCGCCAAAGCATTCTGGACAGGCTGCGGCAACTTCTGGACGAGCGCAGCCAGCTGGCCCTAGCCTTGGATACATGGGGGGCAGGCTCGGCGCATTCATTGGACCCGCAAGCCGAAGCACCAGGTCGAGCGAGGTTGGTAGAGGCAATCTGGCAAGCATGGTTGGATACCGCATTGGCCGACGTAATGGAGACCCCGTCTACCCTGTGGCTACAAGAGATATGGCCTACATTGTTACCTACCCAATTGCCTGCTTTCCTCACTCGGCGGATCAGGCAACTTCGCATCCAGACAACGACTCCGACGGCCAATGAGTTTGTCCGCGCTCATGAAACGATGGTCGCTTTCCTAGAACAATTCAGCGACCTGAGGGTACTGGAGCTGACCACTGCGGACCACACTCCCAGTAATGTGAGCCTCCCCCTGCTGCCTACACTTTTCAGCCGCTTTCCCAACTTGCAAGAACTTCGCCTGATCAACCAGAGCCTGGTGATCGGCACATGGGAGATTCAAAGACTTCGGGAGATGCCACACCTTGAAGTTCTGGACCTGTCCGGCAACCTTGTACCAGATTCCGCAAACCTTGAGCGTTTACTGCAGATGCATTTGCGTTACCTCGGCCTCGATCGTATAGCGCTACGCCAATGGCCCACCTGGATCACGCCCACCAATCTGGAAGGCGTGGGGGAACTCTCACTGAGAGAAAACAACATCACCAGTATCCCGGGTGACCTTTTCAGTCAACCCAGTCTCCATGCTGCCCGGACGCGGATCAATCTGCATGGCAACGTTCTGACGGATCGAACCATTCGCAGGATCCTGCTTGACTGGAACCACCCGGGATACCCACTGTGGTTTGAATTGGATGTGCCGCAAGGGCTGCAAACTCAAATAGAGCATCTGCAAACCGAACGCTCCGAACTGAATGCTGTCATCAAGCAATGGACTTACGGCCAAGCTTCGTCCTCCGCACAAGCGGCGGACCGGCAGCATATAGGCGAATGCATCATGAATGCCTGGCGCCGCCAAGCCGAAGGGGACAACTTTTCAGCAATGGAGCTCAGGAATGTCGGCCTCGAACATTTTCCTGAACGATTGCCAGCATTTTTCTGCAATCGCCTGCGCAGCCTGCAGCTTGACCGAGTAACTTTCTGGCAGCCCCAGCTGGACAATTTCTTGATGCGCTTTCCTAACCTGGAGGCGCTGAGAATGCATGGTCATGTCTACCCGTTACAGGCAGTCCCGAATGCCTTGCTGCGGTTGGAACAGCTTCGAACTGTGGTACTGGTAGACCAAGGTCTTCTGGTGGATCAGCAGGCCATGACGTTACTCGGCCAAATCCGCCAACTGGACACACTTGAACTCAGCGGCAATACCATTGGCCAGATCACAGATCATTCAACTTTGCCGCGGCACTTGAGCATGCTGCACCTGGATAACACAGGTTTGGTCGCCTGGCCCGAATGGGTCGAATCTATGATGCCAATCAGCGTTCTGGACCTGGACCACAACCAGATCAGCACGTTGCCTGCGCATGTTCTCGAAAATCCGCGCGACGACGGCATTCATACTGAAATTTCGCTGATGGGCAACCCGTTGAATCGGGAAACCATGATCAGTGCACATACCTCCGAGGGATATCACCGACGCTTTTCTTTCAATATGGACTTGCCGCCTGATATCGAGGCAATGTCCCCTAACGTCCACTCCGACTCCAACAGCAGCTCCGTGGCATCCAGTGGGCATGTACATTCACCGGCACCCTTGGAGCAGGAAGTACCTACCGTTGATCATTGGTTATCGACACAGGAAGGCCAGGCGAGCGCCCGGAGAACTGTCTGGGCCAGGCTGGAACAACAAGACCCCAATAACAACCTGCTGCGCCTGGTACAGCGGTTGACACACTCTGCGCCCTATCGCAACACTACCCTGCGCCCCGAATTGGTTCAGCGCGTGTGGGCAGTGATAGAGGCTGCGGACCGTGATGATGGCCTGCGAGCCTTGTTCAACGGGATAGCACAAGATGCATTACCCCAAGCTGACGGCAACCAGACTTGTGCCGATGGCGCGCTGCTGGTGTTCGTCCAGATTGAACAACAGATACTCCTGCAAAACATCCTTGGCGGACCGCCTGAGCATTATGGCGAAAACCTGCTCCGGTGGATGCGGAGCCAGTATCGTCTTCAGGCGCTTGATGAATACGCAGGCGCTCACCTTGTCGGGCGGGACGAAGCAGAGGTACGGCTGGCGTACCGCTTGCGCCTGAGTGCCGAACTTGACCTGCCGCTGCCCCCACAAGGCATGCTCTATGAAGGATCAGCTGACGTGGGTCAGCGCGAGCGGGAAGCCGTTGTCGAGTATGTACGCCAACGTGAAGACGGTGACGGCTGGCTCAGTTATGCGGCCGCGCAAGACCAATGGGTCCAATATCTGAGAAGTACGGATGAAGCGTACTTCCGCCAACAGAAAGAGGCCTATGAACTCAGTGTGCTCAACCTGCCTGACAGATACCCTGGCATGACCATCGAAGCACTACAACCTATGTACGAGCAGCTCAAGCTCGACTATGACTCTCTGGTGCTCAGCCGCATTTATCAGCTGACCATTCAAAAGAGACGCGAGTACTTGCACGACTGATCGGCGCAAAGCCCGGCAGCATTGTAGACGCTGTCGGGCTTTGGTAACTGCTCGCTTTCCATGCATGGCTGCTTGTCAGCTATTCCCCAGGTTGGCCGGGTTACCGACCATAACGCTGTTCCGCCCACGCCAGGCACGCCTGCAACAATCTCCGCAGCGCCTCCTGTGTCGGCCGTGCCAGGTCTTCGCGGTAATCGAACGGCTCGCTTTCTTCCATATACGTGCTCTGCGCCAGCTCCAGCTGCACCGCATGGATGTGATTGGCTGGGTTGCCGTAATGCCGGGTGATATGCCCGCCTTTGAAACGACCGTTGAGCACATGGCTGTAGCCCTGTGCCTGGGCACAAACACCTTGCAGGCGCTCGGCCAAATCCGGATCGCAGCTGGCGCCATTGAAGGTACCCAGGTTGAAGTCCGGCAGCTTGCCGTCGAACAGGTGCGGGATCAGCGAACGGATCGAATGGGCGTCCCACAGCAGGGCGTAGCCGAATTGCTCGCGCAGCCGCGCCAGCTCGCGACGAATCGTGTCGTGGTAGGGGCGCCAGATCTGCTCCAGATACTGCTTGCGCTCCTCGCCTGTCGGCACCAGCCCGTCCTTGAACAATGGCTCGCCATCGAACAGCGTGGCTGGGTACAGGCCAGTGGTGGCACCGGCGTACAGCGGCTTGTCGTCATCCGGGCGGTTCAGGTCGATGACGAAGCGCGAATACTCCGCGGCCACGACACTGGCGCCCATCTCACGGGCAAAGTCATACAGCCGTGGAATATGCCAGTCGGTGTCCGGCAGGCTGCGCGCCTGGTCCACCAGACCGTCTCGTACAGCCGGCGAAAGTTTCAGGCCGGCATGGGGCATGCTGATCAGCAGCGGCAGGCGCCCCTGGTGAAAACTCAGTACCTTGTCCATCGTGCCTCACTCAGTTGGAAATCTCGTGGCCCTTGCGCACCACGCGCTTGGGCAGGTCGCCGCCCAGCCAATAGGCCAGGTCGGCGGGGCGTTCGATCTGCCAGGCGACGAAGTCGGCGACCTTGCCCACTTCCAGCGAGCCGTGGCTGTCACCCAGGCCCAGCGCCGTGGCGGCGTGCACGGTGACACCGGCCAGGGCTTCCTCTGGAGTCATGCAGAAGCAGGTGCAGCCCATGTTCAGCATCAACCGCAGCGACAACCCTGGCGAGGTGCCGGGGTTAAGGTCGCTGGCCAGGGCAATCTTCACGCCGTGGTGGCGCAAGGCGTCCATCGGTGGCAGCTGGGTTTCGCGCAGGAAGTAGAACGCGCCCGGCAGCAGCACGGCGACCGTGCCGGCTTTTGCCATGGCTATGGCGTCTTCCTCGGTCATGAATTCCAGATGGTCGGCCGACAGCGCGTGGTAGCGCGCCGCCAGGCTGGAACCGTGCAGCGACGACAACTGTTCTGCGTGCAGCTTGACCGGCAAGCCCAGCTCGCGCGCCTTGATGAACAGCCGCTCGACCTGGGTCGGGGAGAACGCCAGGTGTTCACAGAAGGCATCCACTGCGTCCACCAGGCCTTCGGCGGCCAGGGCCGGCAGCATTTCGTCGCAGATGTGCGCGATGTAGTCGTCAGCCCGGCCCACGTATTCCGGCGGCAAGGCATGGGCTGCCAGGCAGGTGGCGCGCACCGCCAGCGGCAACTCGTCGGCCAGGCGCCGGGCCACGCGCAGCATCTTGCGCTCGTTGGCAAGGTCCAGGCCATAGCCGGACTTGATCTCCATGGTGGTCACGCCATCGCGCATCAGCGCCTGGACCCGCTGGCGGGCACTGGCGAACAGCTCGTCCTCGCTGGCAGCGCGGGTGGCCCGCACGGTGCTGGCGATGCCGCCGCCCTGTGCGGCGATTTCGGCATAGCTAACGCCCTGCAGGCGCTGCTCGAACTCGCCGCTGCGGTTGCCACCGAACACCGCGTGGGTGTGGCAGTCGATCAGCCCCGGGGTGACCCAGGCGCCGCCAAGGTCAACCGTACGCTCGGCCTCGACCGCCGCCAGCTCGACACGTGGGCCGATCCACTCGATCAGCCCGGCGTTGGTGACGATGGCCGCGTCCTCGATGGCCGAATAACGACCCCCGACCATGGTTGCTACATGGCAGTGCTGCCAGACGGTTCTCATACATTGACTCCTGTACTTAGCGGTGCAGCTCGGCCGGTTCCGCTACCGGTTCGCCTTGCCCTGCGCGCGGCTTGCACCACAGCAGGTAGGACGCCACCAGGAACACCACCCAGACCACGCCGACGAGCAATGCCGCCTGGGTATCCGGGAAGTAACCGAGCACGCCAAAGATGAACACCATGAACGCAATGGCCATGGCCGGGCCGTAAGGCCAGAACGGTACCGGGAACTGCAGCTGGGCCACTTGTTCACTGCTCATGCTGCGGCGCATGGCCACTTGGGTGAGCAGGATCATCAGCCACACCCACACGGTGGCGAAGGTGGCGATCGATGCGATCAGCAGGAACACATTTTCCGGGATCAGGTAGTTGAGCAGCACGCCGATCAGCAACGCAGCCCCCATCACCACCACGGTCATCCACGGCACGCCATGCTTCGACAGCTTGCTGAAACCGCGCGGTGCATGGCCTTGCTGGGCCAGGCCGTACATCATGCGGCCGGCGCCGAAGATGTCGCTGTTGATGGCCGAGATCGCTGCGGAAATCACCACGATGTTCAGCACGGCGGCGGCAGAGCCGATGCCCAGGTTACTGAAGATCTGCACGAACGGGCTGCCCTGGCTGCCGATCTGCGGCCATGGGAACAGGCACATCAGCACGAACAGGGTGAGCACGTAGAACAGCAGGATGCGCAGGGGCACGGCGTTGATCGCCTTGGGGATGACCCGTTGCGGGTCCTTGGCCTCACCAGCGGTGACGCCGATGATCTCGATGCCGCCGAACGCGAACATCACCACTGCAAAGGAGGCAATCAGGCCACCCACGCCATTGGGCATGAAGCCGCCGTGCTCGAACAGGTTGCTGACACCCACGGCCTGCCCGGTGCCTACCTGACTGAAGCCGAAGGCCATGATGCCGAGGCCGGCCAGGATCATCGCCACGATGGCGCCGACCTTGAGCAGCGACAGCCAGAATTCCATTTCGCCAAAGACCTTGACGTTGCACAGGTTGAGGCCGCCGATCAGGAAGACGATGCCCAGCACCCAGATCCAGCGGGCCACTTCCGGGAACCAGAAGCCCATGTAGATACCGAAGGCGGTGACATCGGCGATGGCGACGATGACCATCTCGAAGGCGTAGGTCCAGCCGAGGATGAAGCCGGCCATGGGGCCGAGGTAGGTGCTTGCATAGTGGCCGAACGAGCCGGCGACCGGGTTGTGCACGGCCATTTCGCCGAGGGCGCGCATGACCATGAATACGGCGGCGCCGCCGATCAGGTAGGCCAGCAACACGGCCGGGCCGGCCATCTGGATGGCCGAGGCGGAACCGTAGAACAGCCCGGTGCCGATGGCGGAGCCGAGGGCCATGAAACGGATGTGGCGGGCACTTAGCCCGCGTTTTAGACCTTGAGCTTGTTGCATGTCACGTCCTTAAATTGTTTTTGTGGTCGTGAGATCGAGGGGGCTGCCTTGCAGCCCTTTCGCAGCACAAGGCTGCTCCTACAAGGGAGCGCGTCGCCTTTGCAGGAGCAGCCTTGCGCTGCGAATGGGCCGCAGAGCGGCCCCTGGGGGCATTACAGGCTTGGCAGCACACCAGCCGGCAGCAGGCCGGTCAGGCGACCCTTGGCCAACAGTTCCACGGCCTTTTCGATGTCGGGCGCGAAGAAACGGTCACGGTCGTAGTGCGGCACTTCGCTGCGCAGCGCCTGGCGCGCCTGCTCCAGCTTGGCCGAGGTCTTCAGGCCCTTGCGCAGGTCCAGACCCTGGCAGGCGCCCAGCCATTCGATGGCCAGCACGCCACGGGTGTTTTCGGCCATTTCCCACAGACGCTTGCCGGCAGCCGGGGCCATCGACACGTGGTCTTCCTGGTTGGCCGAGGTCGGCAGGCTGTCCACACTGTGCGGGTGCGACAGGGCCTTGTTCTCGCTGGCCAGGGCAGCAGCGGTGACCTGGGCGATCATGAAGCCGGAGTTGACCCCGCCGTTCTCCACCAGGAACGGCGGCAGCTGGGACATGTGCTTGTCCATCATCAGCGAGATACGGCGCTCGCTGAGCGAACCGATTTCGGCAATCGCCAGCGCGATGTTGTCGGCGGCCATTGCCACCGGCTCGGCGTGGAAGTTACCGCCGGAAATCACATCACCTTCGGCAGCGAACACCAGTGGGTTGTCCGACACGGCGTTGGCCTCGATGCCCAGAACCTCGGCGGCCTGGCGCAACTGGGTCAGGCAGGCGCCCATGACCTGCGGCTGGCAGCGCAGCGAGTACGGGTCCTGGACCTTGTCACAGTTCTTGTGCGACAGCGACACTTCGCTGGAGTCACCCAGCAGGTCACGGAAGCAGGCAGCAGTGTCGATCTGGCCACGCTGGCCGCGCACTTCGTGGATGCGCGCATCGAACGGCGAGCGCGAGCCCAGTGCGGCTTCGACGCTCAGGCCGCCACAGGCGATGGCAGCGGCGTACAGGTCTTCGCCCTGGAACAGGCCACGCAGGGCATAGGCGGTGGACGCCTGGGTGCCGTTGAGCAGGGCCAGGCCCTCCTTGGCGGCCAGCGTCAGCGGCTCGAGGCCGGCCACGGCCAGGGCTTCGGTGGCTGGCAGCCACTGGCCCTTGTAGCGGGCCTTGCCTTCACCCAGCAGCACCAGCGACATGTGCGCCAGCGGGGCGAGGTCACCGGAAGCGCCCACCGAACCCTTCAGCGGGATGTGCGGGTAGACTTCGGCGTTGACCAGGGCGATCAGCGCGTCGATGACTTTGCGACGGATACCGGAGAAGCCACGGCTGAGGCTGTTGATCTTCAGCACCATGATCAGCCGCACCAGGTCGTCATCCAGCGGCGCGCCGACACCGGCGGCGTGGGACAGCACCAGCGAGCGCTGCAGGTTTTCCAAATCATGGCTGGCGATGCGGGTCGAGGCCAGCAGGCCGAAACCGGTGTTGATGCCGTAGGCAGTACGGTCTTCGGCAATGATCTGCTCGACGCAGGCAACGCTGGCGTCGATGGCTGGCGCGGCGCTGGCGTCCAGTTGCAGGCGCACGGGCGCGGCATGGATGGCGCGCAGTTGGGCCAGGGTCAGGGTGCCGGGCTTGAGGGTCAATTCGGTCACTTCACTACTCCAATCGCGTGGAGCCGCAGGCCCGTTTGCAGGTGCCTGCGTGCTCCTTCTTGTTGTTCAGTATCACCCCTGGCGGGGTGCGATCCAAAGCGTGGCGATCAGCCAGTGATCATCGGCAGGTCCAGGCCCTGCTCCTTGGCGCACTCGATGGCGATGTCGTAACCGGCATCGGCATGACGCATTACACCGGTCCCTGGGTCGTTGGTCAGCACGCGCGCGATACGCGCGGCGGCTTCATCGGTACCGTCGCAGACGATGACCATGCCCGAATGCTGGGAGAAGCCCATGCCCACGCCACCACCGTGGTGCAGCGAAACCCAGGTAGCACCGCCGGCGGTGTTCAGCAGGGCGTTGAGCAGCGGCCAGTCGGAGACAGCGTCGGAACCGTCGCGCATGGCTTCGGTTTCACGGTTGGGGCTGGACACCGAACCGGAGTCCAGGTGGTCACGACCGATCACGATCGGTGCCGACAGCTCGCCGCTGCGTACCATTTCGTTGAACGCCAGGCCCAGCTTGGCGCGCAGGCCCAGACCCACCCAGCAGATACGTGCCGGCAGGCCCTGGAAGCTGATGCGCTCGCGGGCCATGTCCAGCCAGCGGTGCAGATGGGCGTCGTCGGGGATCAGTTCCTTGACCTTCGCGTCGGTCTTGTAGATATCTTCGGCATCACCTGACAGCGCCGCCCAGCGGAACGGGCCGATGCCGCGGCAGAACAGCGGGCGGATGTAGGCCGGTACAAAGCCCGGGAAATCGA
Source organism: Pseudomonas sp. XP1 (assembly GCF_053557675.1). Classification (NCBI taxonomy): domain Bacteria; kingdom Pseudomonadati; phylum Pseudomonadota; class Gammaproteobacteria; order Pseudomonadales; family Pseudomonadaceae; genus Pseudomonas; species Pseudomonas sp. XP1. The sequence continues at coordinate 50,775 of NZ_JBNRIJ010000008.1, forward strand.
AGGCATTGGCCACGCCTTCTTCCTTGGCCATCTGGCGGATGTTGTTGCCGTAGTCGAAGGTCGGCACACCCTGCTTCTGGAAATCGAGCATGGCTTGCACGTGCACGGCCATAGACTGCTTGGCGGCCTTGACCACTGCAGCCGGCTCGGTCTGCGCGCGGTCACGGTATTGTTCCCAGGTCCAGCCGGCCGGCAGGTAGCCGTTCAGTGGGTCGTGGGCGCTGGTCTGGTCGGTGACCATGTCCGGGCGCACGCCACGCTTGACCAGCTCCGGCAGGATTTCGGCAGCGTTGCCGTGCAGGGCGATGGAGATGGCCTTGCCTTCGGCGGTGTACTTGGCGATGCGTGCCAAGGCGTCGTCGAGGTCAGTGGCCTGCTCGTCGACGTAACGGGTTTCCAGGCGGAAGTCGATGCGGCTCTGCTGGCATTCGATGTTCAGCGAGCAGGCACCGGCCAGGGTGGCGGCCAGTGGCTGGGCGCCGCCCATGCCGCCCAGGCCGGCGGTCAGTACCCACTTGCCTTTCAGGCTGCCACCGTAATGCTGGCGACCGGCTTCGACGAAGGTTTCGTAGGTGCCCTGGACGATGCCCTGGCTGCCGATGTAGATCCAGCTGCCGGCAGTCATCTGGCCGTACATGGCCAGGCCCTTGGCGTCCAGTTCGTTGAAGTGTTCCCAGTTGGCCCAGTGCGGCACCAGGTTGGAGTTGGCGATCAATACGCGCGGGGCGTTGCTGTGGGTCTTGAACACGCCGACCGGCTTGCCCGACTGCACCAGCAGGGTTTCGTCGTCTTCCAGCCGGGTCAGGGTCTCGACGATCTTGTCGTAGCACGCCCAGTTACGGGCAGCGCGGCCGATACCGCCGTACACCACCAGTTCTTTCGGGTTTTCCGCGACCTGTGGATCGAGGTTGTTCATCAGCATGCGCAGTGGCGCTTCGGTCAGCCAGCTTTTGGCGGTCAGCTTGTTGCCACGTGGGGCACGGATTTCAACGTCACGGTATTTGTTGTTGTCGGTCACGGGAAAGGTCCTCTGCGGTCGTCCGCGGGCGGGTATGTCGTGGTAGATATACAAACACACCTTTACTTGTATGTACAAGCATGGACAACCAAAATAGTTGGACCTTTCCGCTGAGCGGTGCGGAAAACCAAGGGGCCGCTGCGCGACCCATTCGCAGCACAAGGCTGCTCCTACAAGGGTTTGCGTTCCCCTGCAGGAGCAGCCTTGTGCTACGAATGGGCTGCGCAGCAGCCCCCGGCTATCTCAACGTGAAACGAGTTCGATCAGGCAGAACCGCCCCTGCACATCCAACCCCAACAACTGGTCATTGCCCTCCAAGCGCAGGCAGTCATACAACCCCAAGCGCTGCGTCTCACCCCCGGCGATGCCAACCTCGACCTGGCTGCTGGCAGCGAACAGCAACAGCGTCGACGCCGAGCTGTACAAGCGGCTGGTGCCATCGAACCACTGCAACCGCGCCCGGTAGCGCTGCGGTGCATAGATCAGGTTGAAATCCCGGATCGCCCCGCCCAGCAGCTTGCAGCTAACCTGGCTCTCTCCACTGAAGGCGAAGGCATCGAACGGCAGCAATGGCCTGCTGGCCTGGCCGTCGACCAGCAGGCGCATGCCGTCACCCTGCAGAACGGTGATGATCCGCTGGTAGCCGGCGAAGGTCGAAAACCCGCCCGACTCCTCGATATCGGCAATCGACAGGCGCCAGCCAAAGCCTTCCAGGCCTTCGCCACTGTCGCGGGTGATCTCTTCGGTGAAACCGCCACCGTTCTTCCACGGCATGCGCGGGTAGCCCTGCGCACGCAACAACTGCAGCTGGCTCATTTACTGAAACGTCCTTCCAGGCGATGACGGGAACCGGGGTGGATCAGCCGCGCGGCGGTCACCGGCTGGCGGCCGGACCAGGTGCGACGGCGGATCAGCAGGCAGGGCTCGCCCCGCTCGATCTGCAACAGGCGGCATTCTTCCGGCTCGGCCAGGATTGCCTCGACCACGTGCTCACCCTCGGTCAGCGGCGCCACCTGCGACAGGTAGGCGTAAGGCGTCTGCCGGGTGAAGTCCTGCTTGAGGTAGTCGGGGGCAATCGCCGCATTGACGTAGCGGTCCTCGATCTGCACCGGCACGCCGTTCTCGAAATGCACGATCAGCGAGTGGAACACCCGCTGGCCTTCGCGCATGTCCAGGGCCAGGGCCCGCTCGGAACCGGCCGCTTCCTCGGTGAGGGTGATTACCTGGCAGCTATGCTGGTGGCCACGCGCGGCAATTTCGTCGGCGATGTTGTTGACCTCGAACAGCGCCGAACGCCCCTTGGGCTCGGCAACGAAGGTACCGACCCCTTGCATGCGCACCAGCAGGCCTTCGGCGGTAAGTTCGCGCAGGGCGCGGTTGATGGTCATGCGGCTGAAGCCCAGCTGGCTGACCAATTCGCTCTCCGAGGGTAGCCGGTGATGCGGTGGCCAGCTGCCGTTGTCGATCTGCTGGATGATCATCTGTTTGACCCGGGCGTACAGCGGAGCCGGGCCCTCGCCCATCTGGGCAACCAGCGCGGAGACAGGAGGTGTCGGCACGGCGTTGGATCCTTGTGCAAATGGAATGAGCGGTAGCTTGCCGCAGTTTACCCGGCAGGCAAACGCCTGTATATGTATATACAAGTTAACAATAACAGGATTTTCACCAATGTCCGCCTACTTCGCCGAACGCGCCCTGCTGCCTACGGGTTGGGCCAGCCATGTCCGCATCGAGGTTACCAGTGATGGCCAGCTGGCCCGCATCGAACCAGGTGCCTCGGGCGAGGGCGCCGAGCGGCTGGCCGGCCCGCTGCTGCCCGGCATGCCCAACCTGCACTCGCATGCCTTCCAGCGCGCAATGGCAGGGCTGGCGGAAGTCGCCGGCAACCCCAACGACAGTTTCTGGACCTGGCGCGACCTGATGTATCGCCTGGTCGGCCAGATCAGCCCAGAGCAGCTACAGGTCATCGCCCGCCAGCTGTACATCGAGATGCTCAAGGCCGGCTACACCTCGGTCGCCGAGTTCCACTACGTGCACCATGACCAGGCCGGCAAGGCCTACGCCGACCCGGCCGAACTGTCCCGCCGCATCAGCGCAGCTGCTGCCGACAGCGGCATTGGCCTGACCTTGCTACCGGTACTGTACAGCCACGCAGGCTTCGGTGGCCAAGCCCCGAACGACGGGCAACGGCGCTTTATCAACTCCACCGAACAATACCTGCAACTGCAAGCGCAGCTGGCCCCACTGCTGGCCGCACAACCTGCGCAGCAACTGGGTTTGTGCTTCCATTCGCTGCGCGCTGTGACGCCCGGGCAGATCGCAGAAGTGCTGGCAGCCAGCGACAAGCAGTGCCCGGTGCATATCCATATCGCCGAGCAGCAGAAGGAAGTCGACGACTGCCTGGCCTGGAGCGGCCTGCGTCCGCTGCAGTGGCTGTACGAGCACGTGGACGTGGACCCACGCTGGTGCCTGGTGCATGCAACCCATGCCGAGCCGGATGAAGTCACCGCCATGGCCCGCAGCGGCGCGGTTGCGGGGCTGTGCCTGACCACCGAGGCCAACCTTGGCGACGGGATTTTCCCGGCAGTGGACTACCTGGCGCAGGGTGGGCGCATGGGCATTGGTTCAGACAGCCATGTGTCGCTGAGCGTGGTGGAGGAGCTGCGCTGGCTGGAATATGGCCAGCGGCTGCGCGACCAGCGGCGTAACCGCCTGTATCGCGGCGACCAGCCGATGGTCGGGCGCACGCTGTATGACGCTGCACTGGCGGGCGGCGCGCAGGCGCTGGGGCAGGCGGTCGGGGAACTGACCGTGGGCAACCGTGCCGACTGGCTGGTGCTCGATGGACAGGACCCTTACATCGCCATGGCCGATGGGGATGCGATTCTCAACCGCTGGCTGTTTGCCGGGGGCGATCGCCAGGTGCGGGATGTGATGGTGAATGGGCAGTGGGTGGTGCGCCAGGGGCGCCATGCACAGGAAGAGCAAAGCCGGTTGGCGTTTGCCAAAGTACTGCGGCAGCTTTTGGGCTGAGTGTATTGGGGCTGCTTTGCAGCCCCCCAGAAACTCAGTGCCTCTTGACGATCTGCTGGTCCGACGCACGCCAGATCAGCCGACTGGTGTCGTACCCCTGCTGCCGGGCCTTGGACATCAAGTTCTCGCGCTCCCAGGCCGGTAGCGTCGGCGTGCGCGACAGGATCCACAAGTGCTTGCGATCCGGGCTGCCGACCACCGCTGTGCGGTAGCGCTCATCCACATAAAGAATCCAGTACTCGCCCCTCGCCACCCCTGGCACCAGCTTGGTGAACCAATTGTCGAACTCGACCCACAACTTGTCGGTGTGCCCCGGCTCCTGGATGTTCGCATGTCCTTCGGCGCGCAGCCATTCGTCACCCATGGTGCGGCAGCGGTTGAGGACGCCGAGGCTACCATCGAGCCTGAGATTGTAGTGCGCTTCGGACTGCTCGCAGCCGGTCTGGTAGCGCATCGGCAGGCGTGCCAGCTCGTACCACTTGCCCTGATAGCGCTTGAGGTCGATGTTGCCCGCAGTTTTCGGTGCCAGCGGGTCGTGCACAGAGCCGGCACAGCCACCCAGCAGCAACGCCAGGCATACCCCCATCAGCAGATACAGGTGCCTCATTTGAGACCCTGCCCTGAATACATGAGCACCTTGTCAGCCGCGTACTGCACACTGATGAAGCTCTTCTCGTCCCCCCAGGTGCAACTGCTCATCCCCAGCGCGCCAGAGCACTCGGTCGGCGTGCCAAGCAGCTGCTCGACCTCGGCCTTGTTCATACCGGCCTTGATCTTGGAATAGTTTTCCTGATTGATCTTGCTGCAGGCAGTCAGGACGACGCACAGCGACAACAGGGCGAGGGAACGCAACGACATGAAGGACACTCCTGGAGAGGGGATACAGGCGAGTGGCCTGCAGTGACCTTCGACGGTAAAAACCCTCCCAGGTTCCCTGGTCACCCTCCTCTCCCCCTACGCCATTGGTCGGATGGCCACTACTGTGCGATTAATCACAAAGAATTATCCTGCTCAAACAAAAAAGGCCGCCCCTACACACAGTAGGAGCAGCCTCGTGCTGCGGAAGGGCCGGTAAGGCCAACAGGGATGCAAGGGCAGCAGGGGCCTCTTCGCAGCACAAGGCTGCGCCTACGAAGATCCCGCCAGCCCTGGAATCAGAACCTGGACCCAGGCTCCAGCAAAAAGTCCATCTCTTCGCTGGTACTCGGCCGCTCCAGCACCAGGTTGCGGTGCGGGAAGCGCCCGAAACGGGCTATTACGCGCTGGTGCTGCTCGGCGTAGTCGAGGAAGCCTTCGAACAACCTGCGGTTGGCTTCGGGCTGCTCGTCCAGCAGCACCTGGTAGCGCTCGACGCACAGGTTCTGCCAGTCCAGCACCTCGGCATGCTCCAGCACCAGCAGCACGAACACTCGCTGGATCGGCAGCAACTGGTAATCCCAGTTTTTCTGCAAACCCTGCATCGCCACCACCTGGGCACGCCGGTCGCCCTCGAAGGCGCGCGGCGTGTCGCGGTAGATCATGCGTGGCAGCTGGTCCAGCAGGATCAGCAGGCCCAACCAGCCCTGCGGGCTTTGCTGCCACTCGTCGAGCCCACCCGCCAGGGCGTGCTCGACCAGCTCGCCAAACAGCGCATGGGCCTCGGCATCATGATGCTTGCCGAACCATAGCGTGCTCTTCTCGTCAGCCACGGCCTGGGGACTGGTGCCCCAACCGAACCACCACTCCAGCAACGGCTGCCAAGGTGCGAGCATGACTTACTCCTTGTGGTAGGCGGTGACGCGCTCGACCTCTTCCTTCGAGCCGAGGATTACCGACACACGCTGGTGCAGGCTTTCTGGCTGAATGTCGAGGATGCGATCGTAACCGTTGGTGGAGGCGCCACCGGCCTGTTCGATGATGAAGGACATCGGGTTGGCTTCGTACATCAGGCGCAACTTGCCCGGTTTGCTCGGCTCGCGGGCGTCACGTGGGTACATGAACAGGCCGCCACGGGTCAGGATGCGATGTACGTCGGCCACCATCGAGGCGATCCAGCGCATGTTGTAGTTCTTCTTCAGCGGGCCGGTCTCGCCTGCCAGCAGTTCGCCCACGTAGCGCTGAACCGGGGCTTCCCAGTGGCGCTGGTTGGACATGTTGATGGCGAACTCTGCGGTGCTTTCCGGCACACGGATGTTTTCGTGAGTGAGGACGAAGCTGCCCAGTTCGCGGTCGAGGGTGAAGCCCTTGACGCCGTTGCCCAGGGTCAGGATCAGCATGGTCTGCGGGCCGTAGATGGCGTAACCGGCGGCGACCTGCTGGGTGCCTGGCTGCAGGAAGGCATTTTCGTTCAGGGTTTCGTTCTGGCTCAGGTATTCGTTAGGGCAACGCAGTACCGAGAAGATGGTGCCGACCGAAACGTTCACGTCGATGTTGGACGAGCCGTCCAACGGGTCGAAGACCAGCAGGTAGGCGCCTTTCGGGTACCGGCCCGGGATCTGGTAGGCGTTGTCCATTTCTTCGGAGGCCATGCCGGCCAGGTGGCCGCCCCACTCGTTGGCTTCCAGCAGGATATCGTTGGAAATCACGTCCAGTTTCTTCTGGACTTCGCCCTGCACGTTTTCAGTGCCCATGCTGCCCAGCACGCCACCAAGGGCACCTTTGGACACGTGATGGCTGATTTCCTTGCACGCACGCGCCACCACTTCGATCAGGAAGCGCAGATCGGCAGGGGTATTGTTGCTGCGGGTCTGCTCAATCAGATAGCGACTCAGGGTAACGCGGGACATGTATGGCTCCGAAAGGATTGGGGGATGAAAACCCCCGCAGTTTACAGGGAGAGTTGCGGGCTAGCGAGCAAAGAGACTCGACTTCAGCCCCTGAAGTTCAGCAAGCACCAAGCCGATGGTCGGTTGGGGCTGCTGTGCAGCCCATCGCCGGCAAGCCAGCTCCCACAGGGACTGCACATGGCTTGAGATCGATGCGGTCGAGGTAGGAGCTGGCTTGCCGGCGATGGGCCGCACAGCGGCCCCTTTTCCTCAATCCAGCGCCTTCCAGATCTCGCTGGCATACTCCCGAATGGTCCGGTCCGACGAGAACCAGCCCATCCGCGCGGTATTCAGCACCGCCATGCGCCACCATTCCTGCGGCGTGTGCCACAGCTCCTCTACCCTTCGCTGCGCATCCCAGTAGGCATCGAAATCGGCACACACCAAGAAGCGGTCATGAGCCACCAGCCCGTCGATCAGCGCGCTGTAGCGCGACGGGTCGTCCGACGAAAACACACCGCTGCGAATGGCCTGCAGCACGTCGTTCAGGCGACTGGACGCAGCAATCGCCGCACTGGCGCCAAAGTCCCCGTCACGCCGCCTGGCCTCCACCTGCTGCGCGGTGAGGCCGAAGATGAACATGTTTTCGGTACCCACCTGCTCGCTCATCTCGACATTGGCACCATCCAGGGTGCCGATGGTCAGCGCGCCATTCAGGCCGAACTTCATGTTGCTGGTGCCGGAAGCTTCGTAACCGGCGGTGGAAATCTGCTCGGAAAGGTCCGCCGCCGGGATGATGCTCTCGGCCAGGCTGACATTGTAGTTGGGCAGGAACACCACTTTCAGCAGGCCGCGCACGGTCGGGTCGTTGTTCACCACCCGGGCGATGTCGTTGGCCAGCTTGATGATCAGCTTGGCCTGGTGATAGCTGGCCGCAGCCTTGCCGGCGAAGATTTTCACCCGCGGCACCCAGTCGGTACCGGGGTCGTTGCGCATGGCCTGGTACAGCGCCACGGTGTGCAGCAGGTTGAGCAACTGGCGCTTGTATTCGTGAATGCGCTTGACCTGCACATCGAACAGCGCTTCGGGGTTCACCGTAACGCCAAGGCGGTCCTGGATGATGCTGGCGAGGGCACGCTTGCTGTGCAGGCGCTGCGCGGCGAACTGCTTGCGGAAGCCGCTCTTGTCGGCAAACGGCACCAGATTGGCCAGGCGCCCTTCCGGGTCGTCCAGCAGTTCAGGGCCCAGCGCCTCGACCAGCATGGCGGTCAGCTGCGGGTTGGACTGGTACAGCCAGCGGCGGAAGGTAATGCCATTGGTCTTGTTGTTGATCCGTTGCGGGTAGAGCTTGTGCAGCTCGGCGAACACCGTGCTCTTCATCAGCTTGCTGTGCAGCGCCGACACACCGTTGACGCTGTGCGAACCAAGGAACGCCAGGTTGCCCATGCGCACCCGACGACCGTTGTCTTCTTCGATCAGCGACACGGCCCGCAACACGTCGAAGTCGTGCAGGCCTTTCGCCCTCAGCGCGTCGATGTGGTAGGCGTTGATCAGGTAGATGATCTGCATGTGCCGCGGCAGCATGCGTTCCATCAGCGCCACCGGCCAGGTTTCCAGGGCTTCGGGCAGCAAGGTGTGGTTGGTGTAGGCCAAGGTGCCGACGGTCAGCTCCCAGGCGGTATCCCAGGGGATTTCATGCTGGTCGACCAGCAGGCGCATCAGCTCGGCCACGGCGATCGACGGGTGGGTGTCGTTGAGCTGGATGGCCGCCGCGTCCGGCAGGTTGAGCAAGTTCTCGTGCATGTTCAGGTGGCGGCGCAGCAGGTCCTGCAACGAAGCCGAGACGAAGAAGTACTCCTGGCGCAGGCGCAGTTCCTGGCCCGCCTCGGTGCTGTCAGCCGGGTACAGCACCCGCGAGATGCTTTCAGCCCGTGCCACCTCGGCCACCGCCCCCAGGTGGTCACCGGCATTGAAACGTTCCAGGTGCAGCTCTTCCAGCGCCCGCGCACGCCACAGGCGCAGGGTATTGACGCTGGCCCCGCGCCAACCGACCACCGGGGTGTCGTAGGCCACCGCCCGCACGGTCTCGCCCGGCCACCACACCTGGCGCTGCTGGCCGTGGGTGTCGTGCACCGTTTCGACGCTGCCGCCAAAGCTGATGGGGTAGATCACCTCGGCGCGCTCGAACTCCCAGGGGTTGCCGAAGTCCAGCCAGTTCTCGGTCTGCTCCTGCTGCCAGCCATCGACCATGGCCTGGCGAAAAAGCCCGTGCTCGTAGCGGATGCCATAGCCGTGAGCGGCAATGCCCAAGGTCGACATGCTCTCCATGAAGCACGCCGCCAGGCGGCCAAGGCCGCCGTTGCCCAGCGCGGCATCGGGCTCGAGCAGGCGGATGCGCTCCAGGTCCACGTCCAGCCCTTCCAGTGCGTCACGGGCAATGTCGAGCAGGCCCAGGTTGCTCAGGCTGTCGTACAGCAAGCGGCCGATGAGGAATTCGAGGGAAAGGTAATAGACCCGCTTCTGGCTGCGGCGATAAGCCTGGCGGGTGTGGTCCATCCAGTGATCGACCATGTGATCGCGCGCGGCCAGGGCGATGGCTTCGAACCAGTCGTGGTCGAAGGCGTGCTCCGGGTCCTTGCCGACCGCGTAGGTCAGCTTGTCCAGTACAGCGGCGCGAAATTCGGCCACCTCGGCGTCACGAGCTTTGGGTTCCTGGGACATGCGGCATCCTCGGGCAAGTTGACGAAAACGGAGGGAGACTGTTGAGCCTAGACCCTTCGACAGGGAGTGACAGTTACCGTTCGCAGTTTTCATGCCCACTCTGCGATTCCGGCAAAAGGTTGTTCATAAATTGAACAATTCCGGTATGATCGCGCGCCCCAAGACCGTGATACACCACCATAACGATGAAAACGACCCTGATCGCCGCAGCCGAAGTCGACCGCCTGGAGACCTGGCAGCGCTACACCAGCAACATGTGCCATGGCTGCCATTCGACCTGCTGCACCCTGCCGGTGGAGGTGAAGATCAAGGATCTGATCCGTATCGGCGTGGTCGACGAGTTCGAGAAAGACGAACCGCCGAAGAACATCGCCAAACGCCTGCAGAAGGACGGCATCATCGAACGCTTCAACCAGAAGTCGGGAATCTTCACCCTGACCCGGATGAGCAATGATGACTGCCTGTACCTGGATCGTAAAAGCCGGCTGTGCACCATTTATGACAAGCGGCCGGATACCTGCCGCAACCACCCCAAGGTCGGGCCGCGGCCAGGTTACTGTGCTTACAAGCCAAAGGTGGCCTCGCGCTAGACCAGCCTTCCACTACCCACCAGCGGGGAAGCTCTTGCACGCACCGCCATGATCCATCGGCGGATGCTCAGGATAAGTCTGCGGCAGCACGCTGACCGGGCTGGTGGCGATGAAGCCGTCAGCAAATTTCGCTTCGATGAACTGCGCCTGCCAGCCTACAGCCGGCGCGGTGTGCCGCAGTGTGAAGCTCTGCATGGGAGCGAGCGTCTCGGACTGGTAGCGCACACCGCAGGCATAGCGGAAGTCGCGGTCATGGCTGTTGCTCGCCGTCCACAGCTTCACCGCCACGGGCGGCTCAGAGAAGCCGACGCTCATCTGCCCGGCATGCCCGCTCGCCGATACCTGCACGCTTGGCAAAGGTGTGCCATCGCGCAAGCGCGTCAGCGCAGGCACCAAGGTGCTGACAACCGCCTGACGCACTCCACCATGGTCCGAATTGGGTAGCACCCTGAGGCTGGTCTGGCCTGGCAAGCGCTGCTGATAGTCAGTGACCGGGTCAGGGGCGAAGAAATCGTCACCGCTGGCGGACACCAGGTACTTGGGAATGGCCAGACGCTGCCCTTTTTCGTTCAGGTACTGCATCGGGTCCATCATCGCCATCAGCCGCTCGAATGCCGGCGTTCCCAGCTGTTGCAGGACACCGGCCTGCTGGTAGGAACCCAGTGCCAAGGGCCAGTGACCACCATAACGCTTGCGCAATCCGGCCAGCATGTCCGAAGTATCCGCGACGTCGATCACACTGGGCACGATGGCCATTACCCGCTCATCGGCCAATGCCGTGAGCCATGCGCTCCAGCCGCGTTTGGAGGCGCCAGTGATAATGAAGCGATCAACAGTGAGCCCTTGCTTTTCCAGCTCTTGCTCGGCCAGATCCATCGCCCGGCTTGCCGCCGCGGCCATCGGCACGTGCAGTGGCAATTCCGGCGCGGCGCCGCGTAGCGCATGCGCCCAGGTATGGGCCACGGCGTCATCCTCACGCAAGGGCTTCTCGTTATCGTTGAAGGTCACGTACTGATTGGGCACATCGCTGATCATGACCACGGCCATCCGTGTCTTGAGGGCGACTTCGCGTAATGCCTCGCGGGTATAGTCAGGAGTTTGCGCCGGCCCGAACCGCACACCGTTGTTCACAACCAGCAAGGCTTTGCCGGGCACGGCATTGTGTGGGATATGCAGCTCGACATCATGCTCCCAGCGGTGCGGCTCAACCACCGGGGCTGGCTCCCACACCTGGGAGACCATCTGCAAGCGACGGAACTCATAGCCAGGCTCGGAGGCTTGCTCTAGCAATACGGCTTCCAAGGGTGCCTGACGCACCTTGCCAATATGACACTGGACGACATCTTGCGGACGCGGGTTGGCACAGTCCTGCACGGCACAAGCCTGCAAGCCAGCCATCAGGCAAGGGATTGCCAACGCTAAACGATAATTCATGTGCATGCTTCCTGCTTCAAGAAAGCACTTCACGCTAGGCCTCACAACAAGCGCGCACAAGTCGCAAAAGGCCGTGAAAGATGCAACCTACATCCGCTTGAGATATCCCCTACAAGAACCCGATAAACAAAAACGCCCCCGACCTTTCGACCGGGGGCGTTCTCGTTTCAGCTCAAGCTAGACGATCAAGCCTTGGCTTTCTTGGCAGCGCGGGTACGCTCGCCTTCGTCCAGGATCTTCTTGCGCAGGCGGATCGACTTCGGAGTCACTTCGCACAGCTCGTCGTCCTGGATGAATTCCAGGGCCTGTTCCAGGGTGTGGCGAACCGGCGGTACCAGGGCGATGACTTCGTCTTTGCCCGAAGCACGCATGTTGTCGAGCTTCTTGCCCTTGGTCGGGTTCACGCCCAGGTCGTTGTCACGGCTGTTCAGACCGATGATCTGACCGTTGTAGATGTCCTGGCCGTGCTCGATGAACAGCTTGCCGCGAGCCTGCAGGGTTTCCAGCGAGTAGGTCAGCGCCTTGCCGGTCTCGATCGAAACCAGTACACCGTTCAGGCGGCCGGACATCTGGCCGGCTTTCATGGTGTCGTAGCGATCGAAGATCGAGGTCAGGATGCCGGCACCGTTGGTCAGGGTCAGGAACTGGTTACGGAAACCGATCAGGCCACGAGCAGGCACGTTGTACTCCAGACGTACACGGCCCTTGCCATCCGGCGCCATGTTGGTCAGGTCGCCCTTACGCAGGCCCATTTCTTCCATGACCTTGCCCTGAGATTCTTCAGGAATGTCGATGGTGACGTTCTCGAACGGCTCCTGCTTCACGCCGTTGACTTCACGAATGATCACTTCAGGGCGGCCTACAGCCATCTCGAAGCCTTCACGACGCATGGTTTCGATCAGAACCGACAGGTGCAGCTCACCACGGCCGGAAACCTTGAACTTGTCAGCCGAGTCGCCTTCTTCAACGCGCAGTGCAACGTTGTACAGCAGCTCTTTGTCCAGACGTTCCTTGATGTTGCGGCTGGTGACGAACTTGCCTTCCTTGCCGCAGAACGGCGAGTCGTTGACCTGGAAGGTCATCGAAACGGTCGGCTCGTCAACGGTCAGTGGCTTCATCGCCTCGACGTGGTTCATGTCGCACAGGGTGTCGGAGATGAACAGCTCGTCGAAACCGCTGATGCAGACGATGTCGCCAGCCTGGGCTTCTTCAACGTCGACGCGGTGCAGGCCGTGGTGGCCCATCAGCTTGAGGATACGGCCGTTACGCTTCTTGCCTTCGGTGTCGATGGCAACAACCGGGGTATTCGGCTTGATACGGCCACGGGCGATACGGCCAACGCCGATAACACCGAGGAAGCTGTTGTAGTCCAGAGCGGAGATCTGCATCTGGAACGGGCCATCGACGTCAACGTTCGGCGCCGGTACGTTGTCGACGATCGACTGGTACAGCGGGGTCATGTCTTCGGCCATGTCGGTGTGGTCCAGACCGGCGATGCCGTTCAGGGCCGAAGCGTAGACAACCTGGAAGTCCAGCTGATCATCGGTGGCACCGAGGTTGTCGAACAGGTCGAAGATCTGGTCCAGAACCCAGTCAGGACGCGCGCCAGGGCGGTCAACCTTGTTGATCACGACGATTGGCTTCAGGCCAGCTTCGAAAGCCTTCTTGGTCACGAAGCGGGTTTGCGGCATCGGGCCGTCCTGGGCATCGACCAGCAGCAGCACGGAGTCGACCATCGACATTACACGCTCAACCTCGCCACCGAAGTCGGCGTGGCCGGGGGTGTCGACGATGTTGATGTGGTAGCCGTTCCAGTTGATGGCGGTGTTTTTCGCCAGGATGGTAATGCCGCGCTCTTTTTCCTGGTCGTTGGAGTCCATCACGCGCTCGTCGTTGAGCTCGTTACGCTCCAGGGTGCCGGACTGGCGCAGGAGTTTGTCGACCAGGGTGGTTTTACCATGGTCAACGTGGGCGATGATGGCGATGTTACGCAGATTTTCGATCACAACTGTATCTCGATCAGAGGATTCGGTTGCCGCCAGTGTAGGCGGCGAATATGTACGGTTTGAGGCTCAGCGGGCCCGATGGTCGGGAGGGCGATGGCGGATGCTGCCGCCATACAGCCCTGGCGTCTTATGCCGGACGATAAACACGCACATTGGCATGTCCCTCACTGAGCAGGTGGTGTGCGTGCAGACGGCTCATCACACCTTTGTCGCAATACAGCAAGTACTGGCGGTTGGCATCCAAATGCTTGAACTTGCTGTTGATGGCATAGAACGGCATGGCCTGGACTTCGATACCGTCGAGCACCAGAGGTTCGTCTTCCTGGGCATCGGGGTGACGAATGTCGATGACGATCTGGCCGGGCAGCGCCTCGGTCACTTCCTCGATTTCGATGTCCTTGCCCAGTTCATCGATCACATGGTCGATGGATATCAGCCGGGCGCGTTCCAGTGCGCGCTCCAGCACGGCCATGTCGAACTGCTTCTCTTCATGCTCCATGCGGTGGCGCTTGGCGTGGGTGGTCGGGTTTACCGAGATCACGCCGCAGTATTCTGGCATGTGCTTGGCGAAGTCGGCAGTGCCGATCGCGTAGGCCTGATCGATGATGTCCTGCTTGTGGCTTGCCAGCAGCGGGCGCAGCACCAGCTTGTCGGTGGCCGAGTCGATGATCGACAGGTTCGGCAGGGTCTGGCTGGACACTTGGGAAATCGCCTCGCCGGTGACCAGGGCGTCGATCTCCAGGCGGTCGGCCATGTGCGCGGCACCGCGCAGCATCATGCGCTTCAGGGTCACACCCATGTAGCTGTTGTCGACCTTGTTGAGGATCTCGCCGACCACTTCCTCGAACGGCACGCTGATGAACAGCACGCGCTGGCTGCTGCCGAACTTCTTCCACAAGTAGTGGGCTACTTCCATCACGCCCAGCTCGTGGGCACGGCCGCCGAGGTTGAAGAAACAGAAGTGGGTCATCAGGCCACGGCGCATCATCTGGTAGGCCGCCACGGTGGAGTCGAAACCGCCGGACATCAGCACCAGGGTCTGCTCCAGGGCGCCCAGCGGGTAGCCGCCGATGCCTTGGTGCTGGTTGTGGATCACGTACAGACGCTGGTCGCGGATTTCGATGCGCACCAGCACTTCCGGGTTCTTCAGCTCGATGCCGGCGGCGCCGCACTGCTGGCGCAGCTGGCTGCCGACGTAACGGTCGACGTCCATCGAGGTGAAGTCGTGGTGGCCGCCGCGCTTGCAGCGCACGGCGAAATGCTTGCCGGCCAGCAGGTGGCCGAAGTGCTGCTTGCACTTGGCGACGATGTCATCGAAGTCGCCGAGCGGGTATTCCTCTACCTGCAGGAAGTGGGTGATACCGGGGGTGCAGGTCAGGCGCTCGATCATTTCGCGCTGGACTTTTTCGTCTTCGACGCGGGTGACCACTTCGAGATTGTCCCAGACACCATCGACCACGAGCTCAGGGTCGAGGTCCTTGAGCACGTTGCGGATGTTCTTGCCGAGCTGGCGGATGAAGCGCTTGCGCACCGGCCGGCTCTTGATGGTGATTTCTGGGAAGACTT
>NZ_JBNRIJ010000008.1:66097-101630 GCF_053557675.1 Pseudomonas sp. XP1
GCATCTTAAGAGTGCATTTTTAACCGCCAACCCTACGCCAAATGCCCGCAAACGCCCCCTTTTATCCCGCCCTCGCCATTTTCGGGCACTGGCATGCAATTTGCTCCCTTGTGAGGCAGGTAAGCTTGGCCGACTATCCGCGCCCGGCAACACCCTTTTTCCAGGGCAGCGGCCCACCGCGCTCTAGACCATCCGGAGGACAACATGTCGAAGTCGGTTCAACTCATCAAAGATCATGACGTCAAGTGGATTGATCTGCGTTTCACGGACACCAAAGGCACTCAGCACCACGTGACCATGCCGGCGCGTGATGCACTGGAAGACGACTTCTTCGAAGTCGGCAAGATGTTCGACGGTTCCTCCATCGCTGGCTGGAAAGGCATCGAAGCTTCCGACATGATCCTGATGCCGGTCGACGAAACTGCCGTACTGGACCCGTTCACCGAAGAGCCGACCCTGATCATCACCTGCGACATCGTCGACCCTTCGAGCATGCAGGGCTACGATCGCGACCCTCGCGCCATCGCCAAGCGCGCCGAAGAGTACCTGAAGAGCACCGGCATCGGTGACACCGTATTCGCAGGCCCGGAGCCAGAGTTCTTCATCTTCGACGAAGTGAAGTTCCAGTCGGATATTTCCGGTTCGATGTTCAAGATCTTCTCCGAGCAAGGCTCGTGGATGACCGGCGCTGACGTGGAAGGCGGCAACAAAGGCCACCGTCCAGGCGTGAAAGGCGGCTACTTCCCGGTTCCGCCGTTCGACCACGACCACGAAATCCGTACCGCCATGTGCAACGCCCTGGAAGAAATGGGCCAGACCGTCGAAGTTCACCACCACGAAGTGGCGACTGCCGGCCAGAACGAAATCGGCGTCAAGTTCAACACGCTGGTGAAGAAGGCTGACGAAGTACAGGCGCTGAAGTACGTCGTGCACAACGTTGCCGACGCCTACGGCCGCACCGCCACCTTCATGCCTAAGCCACTGTACGGCGACAACGGCTCGGGCATGCACGTGCACATGTCGATCTGGAAAGACGGCAAGAACACCTTCTCGGGTGAAGGCTATGCCGGCCTGTCCGACACCGCCCTGTACTTCATCGGCGGTATCATCAAGCACGGTAAGGCCCTGAACGGCTTCACCAACCCATCGACCAACTCCTACAAGCGTCTGGTTCCAGGCTTCGAAGCCCCGGTAATGCTGGCCTACTCGGCTCGCAACCGTTCTGCCTCGATCCGTATTCCTTACGTCGGCAGCCCGAAAGCCCGCCGTATCGAAGCTCGCTTCCCGGACCCATCGGCCAACCCGTACCTGGCCTTCGCCGCCCTGCTGATGGCTGGCCTGGACGGTATCCAGAACAAGATCCACCCAGGCGATGCTGCCGACAAGAACCTGTACGACCTGCCGCCTGAAGAGGCCAAGGACATCCCGCAGGTTTGCGGCAGCCTGAAAGAAGCTCTGGAAGAGCTGGACAAGGGCCGTGCGTTCCTGACCAAGGGCGGCGTGTTCTCCGACGACTTCATCGATGCCTTCATCGAGCTGAAGAGCGAAGAAGAAATCAAGGTCCGCACCTTCGTTCACCCGCTGGAATACGAGCTGTACTACAGCTGCTGATCTGATCGGCGCCTCGCGCCGATGACATGATCACGAACGGCCTCCTTCGGGAGGCCGTTTTCGTTTCCGTGGCTGCGTCCTCGATTTCATACAGAACCGGCAGATGCCGCTGACATTTCGCCGCCCCCTCAGCACGCACGGTAGGCGTCCCTTCAGTCAACGGACATCACGCCATGCGCAAACTTCTACCCATGATGATTACCGTATCCGTCCTCCTCATCGGCTGTGGTAGCAATGCCACCGCGCCAGGCCAGGCAACGTCGCAGGTGCTTCACCGCGCCACCGGCAGTTGGGACGGTACCGCCTATGGCAATTACCCCGAAGGGCGACCAGTGCTGTCGCTGGTGAAAGTCAGCATTCCCGCCCACACCACACTTGGCTGGCACTGTCACCAGGCGCTTAATCTAGGTTATCTGACCGAGGGCAGACTTGAGGTGGAAACCCGCGACGGCAAGCGCACAAGCCTGGTTGCAGGCCAGACGCTGGCCGAACTTCAAGGGGAAGTGCACCGCGGGCACACCACTGGGCAGCCCGCCACTGTCATGGTGTTCCACGCTAGCAATGAAGACCTGCCGTTTTCAACGCCAGAAGCCGAATGCCTACCGCTTGACGCGACAAGCGAAAACGCCTTTGACACCCTGATCGATGCTATCGAGAAGCGCCTGGCCACTGCCGAGTCTATTGCCTTGTACAAGTGGGACAATGGCAAGGCTGTGCAGGACACCGAGAGGGAGCAGCAAGTCCAGGCCAGGGTTCGCAACAGCGCATGGCGCCATCAGCTACCAGCCGAGCGAGCTACGCGCTTTTTTGCAGACCAGATCGAAGCACACAAAATGATGCAATACGCCCTGCTTGAGCGCTGGCAGCGTCGAGGCGCCGCACCGGATGCACATCGTCGCGATCTGACAAGCGAGCTACGACCCGAACTGGACAGATTGCAAGCCGAACTGCTGCACTCCCTCGCTGCCTTCGACAAAGAACGAAGGGCGGACTGTGCTCGGCAGCTGGCAACCAAGCTCCGCAAACGGCCTCAACCCATTGCCCTCAAGCAGGCGATGATTCGTGCCTCGAGCAAACTGTGCGATAAAACCTGAAACCACCTATGCTCCATATTGGTGCATTCCAGGAGCTGACGCCCCCGAATGCACCCCAAAAGCGATCACGTGAACCGTTTAATCAGTTCATTCTGGTGCGGTTTTTCCCGTTTCCAGGGCTTTATCGGCAAATTCCGCTTCTTTTCGGAGCCTTGGTTTGTTTTTTGCATTTTTTGCCAAAAGACTGGAATCAGCGGATCCACCGCGCGCCCGACCATGGCCGCGCCCATGCCCGACACGCGCCAAAAGAGGTCGACGACGCCCTATGACCATCAGCGATGCCCAGCACCGTCTGCTTCTGGACAACCTGACCACCGCCACGCTGCTGCTCAACGCCGAGCTGCGCCTGGAGTACATGAACCCGGCCGCGGAAATGCTTCTGGCAGTGAGTGGCCAGCGCAGCCATGGGCAGTTCATCAGCGAACTGTTCACCGAGTCGACCGAGGCGCTCAGCTCGCTGCGCCAGGCGGTCGAACAGGCGCACCCGTTCACCAAGCGCGAAGCGCAACTCACCTCGCTGACAGGGCAGACCATCACCGTAGACTACGCGGTAACGCCGATTCTGCACCAGGGCCAGACCCTGCTGCTGCTCGAGGTGCACCCGCGTGACCGGCTGCTGCGCATCACCAAGGAAGAGGCCCAGCTGAGCAAGCAGGAAACAACAAAGATGCTGGTGCGCGGCCTGGCCCACGAAATCAAGAACCCCCTCGGCGGCATCCGCGGCGCAGCCCAGCTGCTGGCCCGCGAGCTGCCTGAAGAAGGCCTGCGCGATTACACCAACGTGATCATCGAGGAAGCCGACCGCCTGCGTAACCTGGTCGACCGCATGCTCGGCTCGAACAAGTTGCCGTCGCTGGCCATGACCAACATCCACGAAGTGCTTGAGCGGGTCTGCAGCCTGGTAGAGGCCGAAAGCCAGGGTTGCATCACTTTGGTGCGCGATTATGACCCCAGCCTGCCTGATGTACTGGTCGACCGCGAGCAGATGATCCAGGCCGTACTCAACATCGTGCGCAATGCCATGCAGGCGATCAGCTCGCAGAACGAACTGCGCCTGGGCCGCATCACCCTGCGCAGCCGTGCCCTGCGCCAGTTCACCATCGGCCATGTGCGCCATCGCCTGGTGGCGCGGGTGGAGATCATCGACAACGGCCCGGGCATCCCGCCGGAACTGCAGGACACCCTCTTCTATCCCATGGTCAGCGGTCGCCCGGACGGTACCGGGCTGGGCCTGGCCATTACCCAGAACATCATCAGCCAGCACCAGGGCCTGATCGAGTGTGAAAGCCATGCAGGCCACACCGCATTCTCGATCTACCTGCCCCTGGAACAAGGAGCCACCGCCTCATGAGCCGAAGTGAAACCGTATGGATCGTCGACGATGATCGCTCCATCCGCTGGGTCCTGGAAAAAGCCCTGCAACAGGAAGGCATGACCACCCAGAGCTTCGATAGCGCCGATGGCGTGATGGGCCGCCTGGCACGTCAGCAACCGGACGTGATCATTTCCGACATCCGCATGCCGGGCACCAGCGGCCTCGACCTGCTGGCACAGATCCGTGAGCAGCACCCACGCCTGCCGGTCATCATCATGACCGCCCACTCCGACCTGGACAGCGCCGTTGCGTCGTACCAGGGCGGTGCCTTCGAGTACCTGCCCAAACCATTCGATGTGGACGAGGCGGTCTCGCTGGTCAAGCGCGCCAACCAACACGCCCAGGAGCAACAAGGGCTGGATGTGCCGCAGAGCCTGGCGCGCACGCCGGAAATCATCGGTGAAGCACCGGCAATGCAGGAGGTGTTCCGCGCCATCGGCCGCCTCAGCCACTCCAACATCACCGTGCTGATCAACGGTGAGTCCGGTACCGGCAAGGAGCTGGTGGCCCACGCCCTGCACCGCCACAGCCCGCGCGCGGCCTCACCATTCATTGCCCTGAACATGGCAGCCATCCCCAAGGACCTGATGGAGTCCGAGCTGTTCGGTCATGAAAAGGGCGCTTTCACCGGCGCCGCCAACCTGCGCCGGGGCCGCTTCGAGCAGGCCGACGGCGGCACCCTGTTCCTCGACGAAATCGGCGACATGCCTGCCGACACCCAGACCCGCCTGCTGCGGGTATTGGCCGATGGCGAGTTCTATCGCGTGGGCGGCCACGTACCGGTCAAGGTCGACGTGCGCATCATCGCCGCCACCCACCAGAACTTGGAGTCGCTGGTACAGGCCGGCAAGTTCCGCGAGGACCTGTTCCACCGCCTGAACGTGATTCGCATCCACATTCCACGGCTGGCCGACCGCCGCGAGGATATCCCCGCCCTCGCCCGCCACTTCCTCGCCCGCGCCGCCCAGGAACTGGCGGTCGAACCGAAGATCCTCAAGCCGGAAACCGAGGAGTTCATCCGCAACCTGCCATGGCCCGGCAACGTGCGACAGATGGAGAACACTTGCCGCTGGATAACCGTGATGGCTTCCAGCCGCGAAGTGCTGATCGGCGACCTGCCGCCAGAGCTGCTGAACCTGCCACAGGACGCCGCCCCGGTAACCAACTGGGAGCAGGCCCTGCGCCAGTGGGCCGACCAGGCGCTGGCACGTGGGCAAACCAGCCTGCTGGACAGCGCAGTGCCGAGCTTCGAGCGGATCATGATCGAGACGGCGCTCAAGCACACCGCTGGCCGTCGGCGCGATGCGGCACTGTTGCTGGGTTGGGGGCGCAATACCCTGACCCGCAAGATCAAGGAGCTGGGGATGAATGTGGCGGGTGGCGATGATGAGGAAGGTGATGACCACTGAGTTCCGGTAAACCCATTGATCCTCGGGGCCGCTTTGCGGCCCCGAACATTTCAGCCCTTCGATGCACCGATCCTGTGCCCGATGCACCTCACTAAGGCACAAACCCCCTCAAAAAACGGCCAATTCACCCTGAAACCCAATATTCATGGGCGTTTAAAAATTGGCACGCCACCTGCAATGGACAGTACATACCCAGTTTCGGGGGCCCTGGTACAGGCAGGCCGGGTGAACCCCTCTTTTATTCGCAACATCGCCAGTTTTGGGGACCTCGGTACAGGCAGGCCGGGCCATCCCCCCTTTATACGCAGTACCCCTTTCGGGGACCCTGGTACAGGCAGGCCGGGATATCCCCTCTTTTATTCGTGCAGTTTCACCTGCAAACGCCAGCGCCCAGCGTCCTCTGCACCGGCCCACTCGCCGTGCAGAGGGCGCGCGGCCACCACCGTCAACAACAGACCTTCCTTGCTATTCTGCACCCGCCAGCTCACAGGCTTGCCCTGCAGGCTCAGTTGCCCTTGCCGGGCCGTGCCCTGGGCCTGGAACAACAGTGCTACCGTACCGTCCACATTCTCACCATGCAGCTGGGGTTCTTCGTTGAACCACAGCTCCAGGCCATCCTGCACTACCTCCACCTGCTGCAGCTCGCGCTCTTCGGGCGTGGTCAGGCGGCCGATCATCAGCCCCACCATCAAGCCGACGATCGCCAGCGACAGCATCACCCGCGGGAACGCCTTCGAACGCACGTCCGGTTCAGGGGTAGAATGCTCGTCATCTTCACGCTTGGAGCCGTGCATGTTTCACGTCATCCTTTTTCAACCAGAAATTCCGCCGAATACCGGCAATATCATTCGCCTGTGCGCCAACAGTGGCTGCGACCTGCACCTGATCGAGCCCATCAGCTTCGAACTGGATGACAAGCGCCTGCGGCGCGCGGGGTTGGACTACCACGAGTATGCCACGCTCAAGCGCCACGAGAGCCTGGCCGGATGCCTGGAAAGCCTGGGCAATCCACGGCTGTTTGCCTTCACCACCAAGGGCTCGCATCCCTTCCACGAAGTGGCCTACCAGCCGGGTGATGCCTTCCTGTTCGGGCCAGAAAGCCGTGGTTTGCCGACCGAAGTACTGGACAGCCTGCCGGCCGAACAACGTCTGCGCCTGCCAATGCGGCCGGGGTGCCGTAGCCTGAACCTGTCCAATACCGTGGCTGTAACGGTGTATGAGGCGTGGCGGCAGAATGGGTTTTCCGGCAGTTGATACACTGCCTGCACTGGCCTTATCGCCGGCAAGCCAGCTCCCACAGGGACCGCACCGGCCTTGAAACCTGTCAGTAACTGTGGGAGCCGGCTTGCCGGCGATAGGGCGGGAACAGGCCAACAAAAAAAGGCGACCGAAGTCGCCCTTTTTCAAACGCAGCTATTACTGCACAGTCGGCGCTTCGCCAGCTTCCTGCATGCGCTGCATTTCCTGCGCGTACAGGGCGTCGAAGTTGACCGGCGACAGCATCAGGGCCGGGAACGAACCGCGGGTCACCAGGCTGTCCAGGGTCTCGCGGGCGTACGGGAACAGAATATTCGGGCAGAACGCACCCAGGGTGTGGCTCATCGAAGCCGCATCCAGGTTCTTGATCAGGAAGATACCGGCCTGCTGCACTTCAGCGATAAAGGCCACTTCGTCACCGTTCTTGACGGTAACCGACAGGGTCAGCACCACCTCGTGGAAGTCGCCTTCCAGGGCTTTCTGCTTGGTGTTCAGATCCAGGGCAACGCTCGGTTCCCAGGTCTGACGGAAGATCTGCGGGCTTTTCGGGGCCTCGAACGACAGATCGCGCACATAGATGCGCTGCATGGAGAACTGAGGGCTGTTGTCTTCTGCAGCAGCGCCGTTGGTCTGTTGGTCAGTCATGGCAGATCCTTATCCTAATGTTTTTGAATGCAGTGCAAATTCAGGCCGCCAGCAGCGCGTCGAGCTTGCCGGCGCGCTCCAGGGCATAAAGGTCATCGCATCCACCGACGTGAGTGCTGCCGATCCAGATCTGCGGCACCGATGTACGACCGGCCTTCTGGCTCATTTCGGCACGAACCTGTGGCTTGCCGTCGACCTTGATTTCCTCGAAGGCCACGCCCTTGCTCTCGAGCAGGTACTTGGCGCGCATGCAGTAGGGGCAGTAGTCGCTGGAATAGACGATGACGGGCTTCATATCACTTCACCAGGGGGAGGTTATCGGCTTTCCAGCTGGAAACGCCACCGCTCAGCTTGGCGGCGTTGTAACCAGCCTTGAGCAATTCGCGGCAGATGGTGCCGGACTGCTGGCCCATCGAGTCGACGACGATCAGGGTCTTCTCTTTGTGCTTGTCCAGCTCGCTCATGCGGTTGACCAGCTTGTCCTGCGGGATGTTCACCGCACCGACGATGTGACCGGCGGAGTATTCCTTGGTCGGGCGGATATCGATGACCAGGGCTTTCTCGGCGTTGACCAGAGCAGTCAGCTGGCCGTTGCTCAGGCTCTGGCCACCACGACGGATTTCGTTGACCAGCAATGCGACCAGCAAAACAACGAAGATCGCCACCAGGATGTAGTGGTTTGTCGCAAATTGAATCAGGTTAGCAACCATCTGGGGTGTTCCACGCGATTGAAAATGCCGGCCAGTATACACAGCCCCTTATTGCCACCAAAGCCCGACGGGCCGGCCGGAAAGGTACCTTCATGTTGCCACATTGGCCACGCTGGTCAGGGAACAGGACGAATATTCGCCGCCAGTGGCGCATTTGCCCTAAAATGCGTGTCTTTATCATCTTTGAACAACCGTGAGTTTGATTGATGACGAGTACGCCCAAACCCCTGGTCCTGATCATCCTGGATGGCTTCGGCCACAGCGAAAGCCCCGAATACAACGCCATCTATGCCGCCAACACACCGGTCTATGACCGCCTGCGCGCCAGCCAGCCGCATGGCCTCATTTCCGGCTCGGGCATGGATGTCGGCCTGCCGGACGGGCAGATGGGCAACTCCGAAGTCGGTCACATGAACCTCGGCGCCGGCCGCGTGGTGTACCAGGATTTCACCCGGGTGACCAAGGCCATCCGCGACGGCGAGTTCTTCGAAAACCCGGTACTGACCGGCGCCGTGGACAAGGCAGCCAGTGCTGGCAAGGCCGTGCATATCCTCGGTCTGCTGTCCGATGGCGGCGTACACAGCCACCAGGACCACCTGGTGGCCATGGCCGAACTGGCCGCGCAGCGCGGTGCGCAGAAAATCTACCTGCACGCCTTCCTCGACGGCCGCGACACTCCGCCACGCAGCGCGCAGTCGTCCATCGAACTGCTCGACACCACCTTCGCCAAACTGGGCAAGGGCCGCATCGCCAGCCTGATCGGCCGCTACTACGCCATGGACCGAGACAACCGCTGGGACCGCGTCAGCGCCGCCTACAACCTGATCGTCGACAGTGCTGCCGAATACACTGCCGACACCGCACTGGCCGGCCTGGAAGCAGCCTACGCCCGCGACGAGAGCGACGAGTTCGTCAAGGCCACGCGCATCGGTGAAGCAGTCAGGGTCGAAGATGGCGACGCGGTAATCTTCATGAACTTCCGCGCCGACCGCGCCCGCGAACTGTCGCGCGTGTTCGTCGAAGCCGACTTCAACGAATTCCCGCGTGCCCGCCTGCCAAAACTGGCCGCCTACATCGGCCTGACCCAGTACTCGGCGAAAATCCCGGCACCTGCCGCCTTCGCCCCGGCCAGCCTGAACAACGTGCTGGGCGAGTACCTGGCGAAAAACGGCAAGACCCAGCTGCGCATCGCCGAGACCGAGAAGTACGCCCACGTCACCTTCTTCTTCTCTGGTGGCCGCGAAGAGCCGTTCGAAGGCGAAGAGCGCATCCTGATCCCGTCGCCGAAGGTCGCCACGTACGACCTGCAGCCGGAAATGAGCGCACCGGAAGTTACCGACCGCATCGTCGAGGCCATCGAGCAGCAGCGTTATGACGTGATCGTGGTCAACTACGCCAACGGCGACATGGTCGGCCATACCGGCGTGTTCGAAGCTGCGGTGAAGGCCGTCGAGGCCCTGGATGGCTGCGTCGGGCGCATTGTCGAGGCGCTGGACAAGGTCGGTGGCGAAGCGCTGATCACCGCCGACCACGGCAATGTCGAGCAGATGGAAGACGAGTGCACCGGCCAGGCGCACACTGCGCACACTACCGAGCCGGTGCCGTTCATCTATGTCGGCAAACGCAACGTCAAAGTGCGTGACGGCGGCGTGCTGGCCGATGTGGCGCCGACAATGCTGAAGCTGCTGGGGCTGGAAAAGCCGGTGGAAATGACCGGCACCTCCATCCTGGTCGACGCCTGATTCTGTGTATCGGGGCCGCTCTACGGCCCATTCGCAGCACAAGGCTGCTCCTACAAAGGGCTCGCGCAATGCCTGCAGGTGCAGCCTTGTGCTGCGAATTGACTACACGGCAGCCCCGATAACACATGAATTCCAGACAAACGCCCCTCTGCACCCGCAGCGAGGCGTTTTTTTTGCCCGCCCGCGCGGGCATACTAGGCCAGTCTCCATCCTTGGTACGCCAAACCCCATGCTTCGCGCCCTGATCCTCCTAGCCCTGTCTTGCCTGCTCAGCCCGGCCTTTGCCGATGAGCGTGCGCAGACCCAGCAGCAACTGGACGCCACCCGCCAGGACATTGCCGAGCTCAAGAAGACGCTGAGCAAGCTCCAGGAAGAAAAGGCCGGCGTGCAAAAGGACCTCAAAGCCACCGAGACCGATATCGGCAACCTCGAAAAGCAGGTGGAGGCCCTGCAGCAAGAACTAAAAAAGACCGAGGGCGAGCTGGAGCGCCTTGATACCGAGAAAAAAAAACTCCAGAGCGCCCGCGTTGAACAACAGCGACTGATCGCCATCCAGGCCCGTTCGGCCTACCAGAATGGCCGCGAGGAATACCTCAAGCTTCTGCTCAACCAGCAGAACCCCGAGAAGTTCGCCCGCACCCTGACCTACTACGACTACCTGAGCAAGGCGCGCCTGGAGCAACTGCGCACCTTCAACGAGACCCTGCGCCAACTGGCCAACGTCGAACAGGAAATCGCTACCCAGCAGCAACAGCTGCTGGCCCAGCGCGCCGACCTCGACAGCCGCCGCCAGGCCCTGGAAACCGAGCGCGGCAAGCGCCAGCAGGTACTGGCCAAGCTCAACAGCGACATGAAGGACCGCGACCAGAAGCTGCAATCGCGTGAACAGGATCAGGCCGACCTGTCCAAAGTTCTCAAGACCATCGAAGAAACCCTCGCCCGCCAGGCCCGCGAGGCCGAAGAAGCGCGCAGGAAGGCCTTGCTGGCCCAGCAGGAAGCGGAAAAACGCCGCCAGCAGGAAGCCCTGGCCGCCGCTGCCGCCCGGGAACCGGTGGAGCCACCGAAAAAGGCCCGTACAACCCTGGGTCCGATGGTTTCCAGCGACGGGGCGAGCTACGGCGGCGCATTTTCTGCCGCACGGGGAAAACTTCCATGGCCAGTCAATGGTCGATTGCTGGCACGTTTCGGTGATGCCCGCGGCAGCGATGCCCGTGCCAAGTGGGATGGGGTGATGATCAGCGCAAACCCGGGCACCCAGGTACGCGCCGTGCACGGCGGGCGTGTGGTGTTCGCCGACTGGTTGCGCGGTGCCGGGCTTCTGGTCATTCTCGACCATGGCAACGGATACCTTAGCCTGTACGGCCATAACCAGAGCCTGCTCAAGAGTGCCGGTGATATCGTCAAGGCCGGCGAGGCCATTTCCACCGTCGGCGACAGCGGTGGCCAGGACGCTGCCGGCTTGTACTTCGCCATCCGCCAGCAGGGCCGGCCTACCGACCCTTCGCAGTGGTGCCGGGGCTAGTCAAATTTCCACGGGGTAGCCACAGGCTGCACCGATGCTCCCAAGGGAGCGCTTACAGGATCAGGAGTTCGTTCGACATGCTGCACTCGCCTCGTCTCACCCAGCTGGCCCTGTCCATCGCCCTGGCGGTCGGCGCGCCCCTGGCCACTGCCGCGGAGCCGGCCAAGCCGGCCGCAGTACCGGCCACCGAGGTGACCGCCAAGGCGCCACTGCCGCTTGAAGAGCTGCGCACCTTCGCCGAGGTCATGGACCGCATCAAGGCGGCCTATGTGGAGCCGGTGGATGACAAGACCCTGCTGGAAAATGCCATCAAGGGCATGCTCAGCAACCTTGACCCGCACTCGGCCTACCTCGGCCCCGAGGACTTCCAGGAACTGCAGGAAAGCACCAGCGGCGAGTTCGGCGGGCTGGGCATCGAAGTAGGCCAGGAAGACGGCTTCATCAAGGTTGTCTCGCCGATCGATGACACCCCGGCCTCGCGTGCCGGCGTGCAGGCCGGCGACCTGATCGTCAAGATCAACGGCGCCCCGACTCGTGGCCAGACCATGACCGAGGCGGTGGACAAGATGCGCGGCAAGGTCGGCGAGAAAATCACCCTGACCTTGGTGCGCGACGGCGGCACCCCCTTCGACGTGACCCTGGCCCGCGCGGTCATCCAGGTCAAGAGCGTGAAGAGCCAGCTGCTGGAGAACGACTACGGCTACATCCGAATCACCCAGTTCCAGGTCAAGACCGGCGACGAAGTAGGCAAGGCCCTGGCCAAGCTGCGCAAGGATAACGGCAAGAAGCTGCGCGGCGTGGTGCTGGACTTGCGCAACAACCCGGGCGGCGTGCTGCAGTCGGCGGTGGAAGTGGCCGACCACTTCCTGACCAAGGGCCTGATCGTCTACACCAAGGGCCGCATTGCCAATTCCGAACTGCGCTTCTCGGCCGACCCGGCCGATGCAAGCGACGGCGTGCCACTGGTGGTGCTGATCAACGGCGGCAGTGCCTCGGCCTCGGAAATTGTCGCCGGCGCCCTGCAAGACCAGAAGCGCGCCGTGCTGATGGGCACCGACAGCTTCGGCAAGGGCTCGGTGCAGACCGTGCTGCCATTGGCCAACGACCGTGCGCTGAAGCTCACCACCGCGCTGTACTTCACCCCCAACGGCCGCTCGATCCAGGCCCAGGGCATCGTACCCGACATCGAAGTGCGCCCGGCCAAGCTCACCGCCGAAGCCGACACCGACAACTTCAAGGAAGCCGACCTGCAGGGCCACCTGGGCAACGGCAACGGCGGTGCCGATCGCCCGACCGGCAGCGGCAAGCGCAAGGAGCGCCCGCAGGATGACGACTTCCAGTTGAGCCAGGCACTGAGCCTGCTCAAAGGGTTGAACATCACCTCCGGCAAGTGATCCCCATGCGGTATCTGCTTTGTCTGCTGTTCTGCCTTATGGCCGGGGTCGCGCAAGCGGCGCCGGCCGGCAAGGCCTACATGAGCATCATCATCGACGACCTGGGCCAGAGCAGCGAGCGCGACAGCCGTACCTTGGCCCTGCCCGGCCCAGTGACCATGGCGATCATGCCCGACACCCCGCATGCCACCACGTTCGCCCGTCAGGCACACAAGGCCGGCAAGACGGTGATCCTGCACATGCCCATGGACCCGGCTACCGGCCCTTACGCCTGGCACCCCGGCACACCTCTGCCGGAGCTGGCCCGGCGCCTGGACGCCGCCCTGGCGCAGGTGCCGTGCGTGGTCGGCATCAACAACCACATGGGCAGCCGCATGACCGCCGAACCCGAAGCAATGGCGATGCTGATGGCCGACCTGCAACGCAGGCACCTGTTCTTTGTCGACAGCCGCACCAGCGCCGCCACGGTGGCCGCATTCCAGGCTCAGGCCCAGGGCGTGGCACAAGTATCCCGTGATGTCTTTCTGGATAACATTCGCACGACCGAGGCCATTGGCAACGAATTGCAGCTCGGGGTCGAACTTGCTCGGAAACAAGGCTCAGCCGTACTGATCGGCCACCCTTATCCGCAAACCCTCGAGGTACTCGAACGCGAGCTGCCCCGGCTGAAGCGCCAGGGCATAGAGCTGATCGGCCTGGAACAGATGATTGCCGAGCGGGGCAATCAGACGATGCCTGCACATGCCAGGCACCACCCCAAAGCTCCCGTTGATCGGCTCACTGGAAAGGAATGATTCCCCGCGCCTGGTCCAGCGTGAGTTTTCCCCTGTGCACCCGCTGGCCCGAGACTGCAGCGACCTGGCTACTCAAACGACGCTGGCTCCAGGTCTTGAGGTGACCCACCGTGAAATCCTCTGCAAAAGCGTCTGGCGAGCGGAAATGGAAGTGCGCAGCCCAGAGGTTTCGCTTGCTCGGTAGACGCAGGATCCGGTATTCGTCAAAAGCACTGCCATCCTGCATAGTGCGCCGCTCCAGGTATTCGACCTGTATCAGGCCCTCCTCATGGAGATACTGCAAACCTTCGGCCGACGGATATTTTGTGTCGGTATAGAGCGTGGTCATTTGCAGTTTCTTCTCCGCTCCCAACTTGTCCAGTTCCAGTTCCAGCGTCCTGACCAGCTTGTCGTTTCCGCCAGCATCACGCACCACACTGAGAGCCTGATTCAGCTTTTCCAGATGCTGGTCGAACAACTGCTTGAGCAACGTCCCTTTGATGTCGTGTTCGAGATAGTCCTTGGCCTGTTCCCTCACGGAATCGCTCTTGTCCAGAAGCGCCTGTACCCACATGGACAGATCTGTTGGAGTAGCTTCGTCAGCCAATGAAGGGCGCTTGCTTTCACGCTGTCGCCATTCCCCATCCACCAGGTCGAAAATGGCCAGTACTTCTTCACTGAAGGTTTCGCGCACTTCCACGATCTGGTTTTCGCCTATCGTCCTTTCTACCCCGATCATCAACTGCCCAGCAAGATTGCGCACCACTCGCTGCTCTTCGGTAGACACCTTGTAGGGCGTGCGCTTTTGCGCAACCTTTCCACCCTCCTGCTCCGAGATCGCGGCAACCAGCCGCTGCCCCGCATCTTCCTTCAGTTGCTCTACATGGTTGCGATACCGCTCGAGCATTGCGGGCTCGATCAGGTCGCCACCTTCGCGGAGAATGCGGGCACTATTGAGCAGTGCGGCAGAGTACTCATCCCATGCCTCTTGCAGGATCACGATGCGGTCATCTGCCGACAGATTGGCGAAATCCAGCTCCCCATGAGCCTCTGCAGCATTGCGCAACGCCATGCTGACCAGTTCGTCCCGGTAGCGGGCGACTGTCTGAAGGTCGCCGGGAGCATCGAAATGCACGGACAGCTCAGCCAGGTTCTGAGCCTGATGGAAGCGCATCTGCACAGTCGAGAAGGGCCTTTCGTCGATCAACTGCCCCACTGTGCGATCCTTGCCAGGGCGGCTGGAAGGTATAACGAGCCCAACCGGCGTCTCGGCGAGCAAATTGTCCAGATGCACTTGCATGGCGAGCATGCGGTCCTGGTACTCCACCACAAGCTCCAGCTTGATACGATACGCAGCATATTGTTCACCAGCTTCAGCAAATTGCTTCGCATCCATAGCCCGCTGCAGAGCGGTAAGTTGCGGATAGTCCGTCAGATCACTCAGCTCCTTGTAAACGAACTCGCAATCGCGAATCAGCTCTATGCGAGCACTCTCTTCAAGCATGACGACAGGCTCATCCAACCCATCCTTTCGGCGTTGCGTGGCATATTTGGGCTCTGCCATCGTGATCAACAGCTTTAGCTGTTCGTCTTCGTTGCCAATGGCTTCTTCAATCAGCAAAGCGATTTGCTCTCGGTGCTGGGCGATGTTTTCCCGCACTTCCATCGCTCGTTGCTCATACCGCGCGGTCAGTGACCGGAGTGCTTTCGTATCGGTACCTGCCGGAGCCGAATTCACATCCTCCTGCGTCTTTACCTTCAACGCGTCTATTTTGGTAAGGCTCTGGTACAAAACCTTTATCTGCTCGGTGGTTGTCCGAACTGTCGATTTCAATTTTAAGATTTCCACATCCAGCTGGCCGACGCGGTCGTACAGTTTCTTGAATCGGCCCGATACCGATGTCCTGGGGCTGGGAGCGCCTCCCGCAAGGCGCAGTTTCGTATCCACCTGCCAAGCCCCATCGACAAATGCCAGCCAAGGCCCGTAACCGCCAGTCGCATCGACCACCCGAACTCCATCAGCCAGCAACTCCACGCCATAGAGGTCACCAGCCATAGCCGCGTAGTAGTTTCCATCGATCTGGTACAGACCTTCACCATCACCCACTGACAAGGGGTTCAACCCATTGACCGAGACGCTTGAGCGCATGGCTTGCAACCTCTGCCGCTGTTGCGCGGGCAGCCAGTTGAACCCTTGCTGGCCGCGCCAGGAAAAATCCAGCACCTGGCTGCCTGGCTCGCCCAGTTTGCCTTCCGGCTCTTCGCGCACCTCGATAGCAAGCTCGGTGAACGCGCCGCTTTGCCGGTCAGGCCCTTCGAACAGTGAAACCTCTGGCAACAGCCTTGCGGGGGCAGTCTCCAGCTTCGGCTGATGGGCATGCAGCAGCGCCATTCCAAGGTTGAGCAACATGTCGGCCACTGCGGCGGATCGATCGAACTCACCACCCTGCTCCAATGCGGCCAGATCGTGTTGCAGCGAAGCCAGAAACTGTACTAACCAGGCCACTGAAGCGACCGGGCCGCGTATCGCCTGGGTTACCACATCGAACAACAGCCAAGCGCCTTCGCACAAAAGCTGCCAGCGGCTCTCGGCGTCAGATACCGATTCCAGGCCGGCCAGCTCGACCAGCAGGTCTCGATTGGCCTGGTAGATTTTTTCATCAACGTCGTTGCGCCACAGTTCCAGGTCGAGCATCGCCGGCTCCGGCTGGGCCGGCAGCGCATAAGGGTCGATACCAATGCTCACAATGTGTGGCTCACTGAACCCGCCCTCTGCATATACGTCGCGCGCGGCCGGATCGATCCAGTCAAGAATGCTTTCCTGAAACAGAGCCGACTCACGGATATGTGCAAGCAAGGCCTCAAGGCTTGCGTAGTCGCGAACCGTGTCCTGTCGATATAGCGGGCGGTACAACAGAACCTTTGCCGGCTCGGCGCAGAACAGCAAGTACATGCCGCGCACAGCGTCTTTCTTACGCGAATGACGACTGCGCCTGAAAGCCAGGGGGATCAATGACATGCGCGGAACCAAAGGGTCCTGATGACCTGCGCAAAAATCAACCACGCACTGTAGACCTACCTCGGAGACTTTCGCGTCTAGCCTGGCCGCAAGGGCACTGGAAAGAAACGCGCTTCGCCACTCCCTGGCAAAACGCACAACGCGCTCGGCACGCATGGTCTTGTCATCGAACTGTTCGGCAACATAGGCCGGGTAACGGCCACCAATGTCGACCTGGGTGACCAGTCGCTTCGCTGCATCGGCATCCAGCCACTTCGGTGGAGTGATGCCTTTCTTATGGCGGACCTGTTTGATGTACGCGCCCTTGAGCGAAGCAAGGTTGCCGATAGCGAATTCGGTAAGCGACTTCGTACCCACGAACGCCAGCGACTCGCCACCGCCAGCACCTGTCGCAGCACCGCCAGGCACACCCCGGGCGATGTACAGGTCGAGGAGCAAGTGATCTGGAGAGGTTTCGTCCCCATACTCCTTTTTCATCTGCTCGCCCAATTGCTGTGCGGTAAATGCCGTCAACGACTGGATGCCGTCCAGCACCGAAACACCCCCGGCATCCAGCTGGTCAAGGGCGAGCTGCAACAACGCGGCGCGACAGGCAAAGCTGTCCTGCGGGGCACTGGCTCTGAGCCCTGGCGGGGCCATGGCGGGTGGCGTGTCGTCCTCGTAGCGTACGAACCAGGCTGCCGGGTCGCTCAGGTCGGCGAAACGCCTCTCCATTGCCGCCACATCGGACAAGCCACTGAAGCGCAACAGTTCGAAAGACTGGAACATGGACTCAAGCAGCAGCGAAACCTGCTGGGCAAAGACGTTGCCCTCGACCGGCTGACGCGTCCACGACAGGCTTTGAAAACTGTAGTGCCGCGCCAGTTCGCCCCTCAACGCGTCACCGAAATCAGCCAAGGAAGCGAAGCTGCGCGTGATACCGGACGGTGCGCACCACAGCACCACCTGCCGCTCATCGTAGTCGCCAGTGACCAACAGGTGACTGAGCACCTGGTCGTATTGCATCGACCCACAGGTCAGGCTGGCTTTCACGAAGTAAACCGAAGGCTGGGCAGCTCCTCCGCGGATCAAGCCGCGAATGCACGCCTGCTCCTGAGCATCCAATCCTTGCAGAGGCAGGCCACGCAACAGTGCAGTCCTCAGCAGTAGTTGCAGCCACTGATCACGGCTGACTCCTGCGCTGCCCTTGGCATTCCAGTATTTGAGCTGCGCCTCGCAGAAAAGCCTTGGCAGTTGTTGTACCAGCTCTTCGAGTGCATCAGAAATGCCGCTCAGTTGACGGGTATCGAACGCGCTGTCCGAGCCTGGGAAACGGTATGAGGAAGTCAGTGCAAGATTGTGATGTCGCTCACCGACAGGCTCGATGTCCAGCGACTTTGCTTCGAGCAGTGCCTGGAGCACACGATCAACCAGCGGTTGGGTAGTCCAATAAGGCGTGCTGGGATCGGGACTATCCAGCATGAGAGGGTCGGCGTTGGACAGCGCCGGCTTCACATACTCAAGCCAGGGCAGCTTCCCCAGCAGCACGGTCCACAGCTTCTCGCTGGTCACCTGCCGCAATGTCGGCCGATCACTGAACTGACTGGCTGCGGCGTACTGAAAATCGAATGTGGAACGTTTCATGAAGCATGCCTCCGGAAGAAAACCGGCAGGCTGCAGCAAACTTGTCCGACACCCGGGCTAATTATTGCTTGCCAATGAAAAAGGCCCTGCGTCTTGCAGGGCCTCCTCATCGCTCAAGAATCAGCTGTACACACGCCCCAGCAACTGGCGGTGGCTTTCGAACTGGTCCAGTACATCACGCACGATCTGCTCTGGCGCAAAGCCCATCAGGTCGTACTCCTGGCTGCCATCGTGCAGGTACACCTCGGCACGATAGAAGCGCTGGCGCACTTCCGGCTCGCCTTCCACCGGTGCTTCGCTCGGCGCGGCCAGGTAGCCGTCCAGGCTCACTTCATAGACGAACGGGTTGCCCTCTTCCATCATCACCCGCAGGCCCATCATGTTGCGCGACTGGCCAACCCGGGTTTCCACCTCGAAGCCCAGGGTCTGCAACTGCGCGGCGGCTTCTTTCAGCGCCGGGCTGACCTGCTTGTCCATGAAACGCTGCACCACGGCCTGGGTCGGCTGCAGTTCCAGCTGGGTCAGGCGCTCGCTGAAGCCACGACGGCCGCGGGCGGCCAACTCGGCACGCTCCTGCTCCACCGCCACGTCCTGTTTCATGGCCTTGTACAGGCCGAACATGAACAGCACCAGCACCACCGAGAACGGCAGGCCCGCGAGCACAACCATGGTCTGCATGGCTTCGAAGTTACCGGCGAACAGCAGGCCGATGGTGACCAGGGTGATGACCACCGACCAGAACACCACCATCCAGTGCGGGGCGTCTTCGTCGACCTTGCCGCCTTTGCACGACAGGTTGGCCATCATCACCGCACCGGAGTCGGCCGGTGTGAGGAACAGCACGAAGCCGACGAACACCGCTACACCGATCACGATCTTGGCCGCCGGGAAGTATTCCAGCAGCTGGTAGATCGACATCGACGGCTGTTCCAGGGCGGTCTTGCCCAGCTCCACGGCGCCCTGGTTGATCACCAGGTCCAGCGCGGTGTTGCCGAAGATCGACAGCCAGGCCAGGGTGAAGCCCAGCGGGATCAGCAACACGCCGCTGACCAGTTGACGCACGGTGCGGCCCTTGGAGATACGGGCAATGAACATGCCGACGAACGGGCCCCAGGAGATCCACCAGGCCCAGTAGAACACGGTCCACAGGCCCAGCCAGCGCTCGGACTTGCCGGCTTCGCCTTCATACACATAAAGGTCGAAGGTTTTCAGCACGATACCGTTGAGGTAGTCACCGATGTTCTGCACGAAGCCGTTGAGCAGGTGCAGGGTTTCGCCGCCCAGCAGGACGAAGATCAACAGGCCGCTGAACAGTACGATGTTCAGGTTGGACAGGCGGCGAATGCCGTTTTCCACACCCGAGACCGCCGCCACGGTAGCAACACCGGCCATGACCAGGATCACCACCAGCAGGTTGGTCTTGCTGTGGTCCATGCCGAAAAGGTATTCCAGGCCAGAGGCTACCTGCATCGAGCCGATGCCCAGGTTGGTCACCAGGCCCAGCAGGGTGACGAACATGCCGAAGATGTCCACGGCATTGCCGGCAGCGCCCTTGACCCAACGCTCACCCACCAGCGGGTACAGTGCCGAACGCAGGGCCAGCGGCTGGTTGTGGCGGTAGGCGAAGTAACCCACGGCCAGGCCGACCAGGGCGTAGATCGCCCAGCCATGCAGGCCCCAGTGCAGGAAGGTCAGCTGCAGGCCCTGGCGCGCTGCGTCGAGGCTGGCAGAAGTACCTTCCGGTGGATTGAAGTAGTGGTCCAGTGGCTCGGAGGCGCCGAAGTACAGCAGCGAAATGCCGATACCGGAGGAGAACAGCATGCCGGCCCAAGCGCCATAGCTGAAGTCGGGCTGGTCATCCTTGCCACCAAGCTTGAGCTTGCCGTAGTCGGAAAAGGCCAGGTAGATGACGAACAGCAGGTAACCGCCGATTACCAGCATGTAGTACCAGCCGAAGGTGCGCGTCAGCCATTTCTGGGCCACGCCCAGCACTTGGCCGGCGGTTTCGGGTACAGCGATAAGCAAGGCAGTCAGAACGAGGATCATCAGCGCGGAGGTGAAGAACACCACGCGGTTGACCCGTACCCTCTCGGCCGGAGGGTTGGTAAGTGAGGCAGAACTCATTGCACGAATGCTCCGGGCAGTGCGGCTGTGGAGGCTAATCAGTCTTTCCCGAGCAATTGGTGGAATATCCCCACTGCATCAGGTGTTATAAAAGCACCCTGGAAACCGTGATCCCGAATCGATACGTTGCAAAAAAACAGACAGGTGGCCTGCTGCAAATGCCACACCTTCGCTGAGGTGCGCGCATTCGTCACAGATCACCCCGCCCGCTCCAAGGGCCCGCCGCAGGGTCCATGACCGCACGGCAGAATCTGCATTTCGCATCGCTCATGCCCGTCAACGCCTTGTATTCCGGGGGTTACGCGATTTCCTGGGGTGTCAATCCGTGCCTTCTCGACCGCCTGAAAAACTGTCAATGGCACAAATTGTCGCAGAGCTTATTCTTTATTGATTGAACGTTCAATCAAAACAAAATAGACTGGCCTTCGCCGAGTCAGCCGCCCGTCGTCTGCTCGCAGGCCTGAGGAGATAGCAAGATGCCCAAGGTCGGTATGCAACCCATCCGCCGCCAGCAGTTGATCGAAGCCACGTTGCAGGCGGTCGATCAGGTCGGACTGGGCGACGCCAGCATTGCGCTGATTGCCCGTTTGGCCGGTGTGTCGAACGGCATCATCAGTCACTACTTTCGGGACAAGAACGGCCTGATCGCAGCGACGATGGGTTACATCATGAACATGCTCAACGAAGGTGTTAGAGCACGTCGCCAGGCCCTGACGGACGACAGCCCGCGCGCCCACCTGAAAGTGATCATCGAGGGCAACTTCGATGCCAGCCAGGTGAACGGCCCGGCGATGAAAACCTGGTTGGCCTTCTGGGCTTCCAGCATGCACCAGCCCGATTTGCACAGGTTGCAGCGGATCAACGACCACCGCTTGTATTCCAACCTGTGTTGCCAGTTCCGCCGCGCCCTGCCGCTCTACCATGCGCGCAAGGCAGCCCGTGGCCTGGCAGCCTTGATCGACGGCTTGTGGCTGCGTGGCGCCCTGTCGGGAGATGCATTCGACACCGACCAGGCGATACGGATTGCTTACGAATACATGGATCTACAACTGGCTAAGCAGCACACCCTGGGTACAAACGACCAGGCCGCTGAACAGCCGCGCACGGCCCTTGCCAACCCGGCAGGAGCGTGACGCGCAAGCCAAACCACACACTGCACTTGCGAGGACACTATGGCCCGTTTCGGAACGCAAAAACTCTACATTGATGGCGCTTACGTCGACGCTGGCAGCGATGCCACCTTCGAAGCCATCAACCCGGCTACCGGCGAAGTCCTCGCCCACGTGCAACGTGCCACCGAGGCTGACGTCGAGAAGGCCGTCGAAAGCGCCGAGCGTGGCCAGAAAGTCTGGGCCGCGATGACCGCCATGCAGCGTTCGCGCATCCTGCGCCGCGCCGTCGAGATCCTGCGCGAGCGCAACGACGAACTGGCTATGCTGGAAACCCTGGACACCGGCAAGTCGTACTCGGAAACCCGCTACGTCGACATCGTCACCGGCGCCGACGTGCTGGAGTACTACGCTGGCCTGGTTCCGGCCATCGAAGGCGAGCAGATCCCGCTGCGTGAATCGTCCTTCGTCTACACCCGCCGCGAGCCGCTGGGCGTGACCGCCGGTATCGGCGCCTGGAACTACCCGATCCAGATCGCCCTGTGGAAATCCGCCCCGGCCCTGGCCGCCGGCAACGCGATGATCTTCAAACCGTCGGAAGTCACCTCGCTGACCACCCTGAAACTGGCCGAGATCTACACCGAAGCCGGCCTGCCGAACGGTGTGTTCAACGTCCTGACCGGCAGCGGCCGCGAAGTCGGCACCTGGCTGACCGAGCACCCACGCATCGAAAAAGTCTCCTTCACCGGCGGCACCACCACCGGCAAGAAGGTCATGGCCAGCGCCTCGAGCTCGTCGCTCAAGGAAGTCACCATGGAACTGGGCGGCAAGTCGCCACTGATCATCTGCGCCGACGCCGACCTGGACAAGGCCGCCGACATCGCCATGATGGCCAACTTCTACAGCTCGGGCCAGGTGTGCACCAACGGCACCCGCGTGTTCATCCCGGCTGAAATGAAAGCTGCCTTCGAGGCCAAGATCGTCGAGCGCGTTGCCCGCATCCGCGCTGGCAACCCGGAAGACGAAAACACCAACTTCGGCCCGCTGGTCAGCTTCCAGCACATGGAAAGCGTGCTTGGCTACATCGCCAAGGGCAAGGAAGAAGGTGCCCGTGTGCTGTGCGGTGGCGAGCGACTGACCGCCGGTGACTTCGCCAAGGGCGCGTTCGTGGCCCCGACCGTGTTCACCGACTGCACCGACGACATGACCATCGTCAAGGAAGAGATCTTTGGCCCGGTGATGAGCATCCTCACCTACGAAACCGAAGAAGAAGTCATCCGTCGTGCCAACGACACTGAATACGGCCTGGCCGCCGGTGTCTGCACCAACGACATCACCCGCGCCCACCGCATCATCCACAAGCTGGAAGCCGGTATCTGCTGGATCAACGCCTGGGGCGAATCGCCGGCCGAAATGCCGGTCGGTGGCTACAAGCAGTCGGGCGTCGGCCGTGAGAACGGCGTCAGCTCGCTGGCTCAATACACTCGCATCAAGTCGGTCCAGGTCGAGCTGGGCGGCTACAACTCGGTCTTCTAAGGCCCTGTCCAGCCACGCCCGTGCCTCTGCGCACGGGCGTTCCCGCTCCCTGATCACCGCCAACACGAGGGTACTTTCATGTCCCAAGAATTCGATTACATCATCGTCGGTGCCGGCTCGGCCGGTAACACCCTGGCGACCCGCCTGACCGAAGACGCCGGCGTCACCGTACTGCTGCTGGAAGCCGGTGGCCCCGACTACCGCTTCGACTTCCGTACCCAGATGCCGGCCGCCCTGGCCTTCCCGCTGCAGGGCCGCCGCTACAACTGGGCCTACGAGACCGACCCGGAGCCGTACATGGGCGGCCGCCGCATGGAATGTGGCCGCGGCAAGGGCCTGGGTGGTTCGTCGCTGATCAACGGCATGTGCTACATCCGCGGTAACGCCATGGACTTCGACGGCTGGGCGGAACTGCCAGGCCTGGAAGACTGGACCTACCTGGACTGCCTGCCGTACTTCCGCAAGGCTGAAACCCGCGACATCGGCCCGAACGACTACCACGGGGGCGAAGGCCCGGTCAGCGTGACCACGCCGAAAGCCGGCAACAACCCGCTGTTCCACGCCATGGTCGAAGCCGGCGTGCAGGCCGGTTACCCACGCACCGAAGACCTCAACGGCTACCAGCAGGAAGGCTTCGGCCCGATGGACCGTACGGTGACCAAGAACGGCCGTCGTTCTAGCACCGCCCGTGGCTATCTGGACCAGGCCAAGAAGCGCCCGAACCTGACCATCGTCACCCACGCCCTGACTGATCGCGTACTGTTCGACGGCAAGCGCGCCATCGGTGTGACCTACCTGGTCGGTGACAGTGAAGAGCGCGTTGAAGCCCGTGCCCGCAAGGAAGTGATCGTCAGCTCTGGCGCAATCGCTTCACCGCAGTTGCTGCAGCGCTCCGGTGTTGGCCCGCGCGCCCTGCTGGAAAGCCTCGACATCCCGGTGGTACACGACCTGCCGGGCGTTGGCGAGAACCTGCAGGACCACCTGGAACTGTACCTGCAGTACGCCTGCACCCAGCCGGTGTCGCTGTACCCGTCGCTGCTGTGGTGGAACCAGCCAGCCATCGGTGCCGAGTGGATGCTCAACGGCACCGGCATCGGCGCCAGCAACCAGTTCGAAGCCGGTGGTTTCATTCGTACCCGCCCTGAATTCAAGTGGCCGAACATCCAGTACCACTTCCTGCCGGTGGCCATCAACTACAACGGCTCCAATGGCGTGAAGGAACACGGCTTCCAGGCGCACATGGGTTCGATGCGTTCGCCTGCGCGTGGCCGCATCCAGGCCAAGTCGAAAGACCCGCGCCAACACCCGAGCATCCTGTTCAACTACATGTCCACCGAGCAGGACTGGCAGGAATTCCGTGACGGCATCCGCCTGACCCGCGAAATCATGGCCCAGCCAGCACTGGACCCGTACCGTGGCCGTGAGATCAGCCCAGGCGCACACGTGCAAACCGATGAAGAGCTGGACAAGTTCATCCGCGAGCACGCCGAAACCGCCTTCCACCCATCCTGCTCGTGCAAGATGGGCACCGACGACATGGCAGTGGTCGACGGTGAAGGACGCGTTCATGGCATGAAGGGCCTGCGCGTGGTCGATGCGTCGATCATGCCGCTGATCATCACCGGCAACCTCAACGCCACCACGATCATGATCGCCGAGAAAATCTCGGACAAGATCCGTGGCCGCAAGCCGCTGCCGCGCAGCACCGCCAAGTACTACGTGGCCAACGGTGCACCGGTTAAGGGCAAGCCGATGCGTGAGGTCAAGCAGGCGTAAATCCTGCACCGGCCTTTTCGCGGTTAAACCGCTCCCACAGGGTTTGCACAGGTCTGGAAACTGTGCAGCACGTGTGGGAGCGGGGTTCACCCGCGAAAGGGCCTGCCCAGACAACACCAGAAAAGGCACCCACCGCGGTGCCTTTTTTTCATCTGCAGAAACGCTTTACAGCCTGCCAATTCATCAGGTTAGAATCATTTGGCACGCGACCTGCTAGCGTCATGCTATCAAGTCCCCTCCCCCCTGCGGTCCCCGGAGTATCTGCCTTTGGATGCAAGCACCATCAACAGCCTGTTCCTGATCGGCGCATTGCTGGTGGGCGCAAGTATCCTGGTCAGTTCGCTGTCGTCGCGCCTGGGCATCCCTATTCTGGTCATCATCCTCGCCGTCGGCATGGTCGCCGGGGTCGATGGTGGCGGCATCATCTTCAACAACTACCCGACCGCCTACCTGGTGGGCAACCTGGCGCTGGCCGTGATCCTGCTTGACGGCGGCCTGCGCACGCGGGTGGCGAGCTTCCGCGTGGCGCTGTGGCCGGCGCTGTCGCTGGCCACCATCGGCGTGATGATCACCACCGCCCTCACCGGCCTGGTCGCCGCCTGGCTGTTCGACCTGAGCCTGATCCAGGGCCTGCTGATCGGCGCCATCGTCGGCTCCACCGACGCCGCGGCAGTGTTCTCGCTGCTCGGGGGCAAGGGCCTGAACGAGCGGGTCACCGCCACCCTGGAGATCGAGTCGGGCAGCAACGACCCAATGGCGGTGTTCCTCACCGTCACCCTGATCGACATGATCGCCAGCGGCCAGACCGGCCTGCACTGGAGCCTGCTCACCCACTTGCTGCGCGAGTTCGGCATAGGCGGGCTGCTCGGCCTGGGCGGCGGCTGGCTGATGCTGCAGTTGGTCAACCGTATCAAGCTGGCTGGCGGCCTGTATCCC
This sequence comes from Pseudomonas sp. XP1, assembly GCF_053557675.1. Taxonomy (NCBI): domain Bacteria; kingdom Pseudomonadati; phylum Pseudomonadota; class Gammaproteobacteria; order Pseudomonadales; family Pseudomonadaceae; genus Pseudomonas; species Pseudomonas sp. XP1. The sequence continues at coordinate 91,753 of NZ_JBNRIJ010000008.1, forward strand.
ATCCTGGTGATCGCCGGCGGCCTGGTGGTTTTCTCGGCAACCAACGCCCTGCACGGCAGCGGCTTCCTTGCCGTGTACCTGTGCGGCCTGGTGCTGGGCAACAAGCCTATCCGCAGCCGCCACGGCATCCTGCACATGCTCGACGGCATGGCATGGCTGGCGCAGATCGGCATGTTCCTGGTGCTGGGGCTGCTGGTCACGCCCCACGACCTGCTGCCCATCGCCCTGCCGGCGTTGGGCCTGGCGCTGTGGATGATCCTGGTGGCGCGGCCGCTGTCGGTGGTCGCCAGCCTGTTGCCGTTCAAGGCCTTCCACGGCCGTGAAAAGGCCTTCATTTCCTGGGTCGGCCTGCGCGGTGCGGTACCGATCATCCTCGCGGTGTTCCCGCTGATGGCCGGCCTGCCGGACGCCCAGCTGTTCTTCAACCTGGCATTCTTCATCGTGCTGGTGTCGCTGCTGGTGCAAGGCACCAGCCTGCCGTGGATGGCCAAGTTGCTGAAAGTGACTGTACCGCCAGACCCAGCGCCAATCTCGCGTTCCGCGCTGGAAGTGCACATCACCAGCGAGTGGGAAATGTTCGTCTACCGCCTGGGTGCCGAAAAATGGTGCATCGGCGCCGCCCTGCGCGAGCTGAAAATGCCCGAAGGCACGCGAATCGCCGCGCTGTTCCGGGGCGAGCAACTGCTGCACCCGTCCGGCAGTACGGTACTGGAAGTAGGCGACATGCTCTGCGTGATCGGCCACGAGCACAACCTGCCGGCCCTGGGCAAACTGTTCAGCCAGGCGCCACAACGTGGTCTGGACCTGCGCTTCTTCGGTGACTTCGTGCTCGAAGGCGATGCCGAACTGGGTGCTGTAGCGGCGTTGTACGGCCTGAAACTCGACGGCCTGGACGCGAAAATGCCGCTGGCCCAGTTCATCCGACAGAAGGTCGGAGGCGCTCCAGTAGTAGGTGACCAGGTCGAATGGCATGGCACGATCTGGACCGTGGCCACCATGGACGGGAACAAGATCCAGAAAGTAGGCGTCAGATTCCCCGAAGGAACGCGACCCGGACCAGGATTGTTCCTCTAAACTTCGTTTCTGCCGGATCCACAAGTAGCCTGCCTATGTCCCTGCGCGTGTACCTCCGCACAGCCCTGCTCGGGCTGTGCCTGTCTCTCTCTTTTGCAGCCACCGCAGCAGAAGCCCCGACCACCGCCAGCATCCAGAACAGCCTCGACAAGATCGCCGAGCGCAAGCTGCCCGAGGCCGAGCAGAAAGCCCTGCAGCAGGTGCTGGAGCAAACCCTCAGCCTGCTCGCCAGCAAGGAAGACAACGAAAAGAAACTCGCTGCGCTGAAGCAGCAGCTTACCGGTGCGCCGAAAGAAACCAGCGACAGCCAGCGCGAACTGGCCAGGCTAAAGGAAAGCAAGCCACAGCCGGTGGCTCAGCGTTACGCCAGTCTCTCGGTGCCGCAACTGGAGCAGATGCTCAGCGAGCGCAGCACCCTGCAGGGCGAGCTGCAGAAGGCGTTGTCCGAAGCCAACAGCCTGATCATCAACTCACAGACCCGCCCGGAACGCGCCCAGGCCGAAATCAGCAACAGCCAAGCGCGCACCCAGCAGATCAACAGCATCCTCAAGACCGGCAAGGACGCCGGCAAACCGATCAACGCCGACCAGCGCAACCAGTTGAATGCCGAACTGGCATCGCTCAACGCGCTGACCCTGCTGCGCCGCCAGGAGCTGGCCGGCAACAGCCTGCTGCAAGATCTGGGCAACGCCCGCCACGACCTGCTGATCGAGCGCTCCGCGCGCCTGGAACAGGAAATCCAGGACTTGCAGACCCTGATCAACGACAAGCGCCTGGCCCAGTCCCAGGAAGCGGTCACCCAGCAGTCGATCGAGGCCCAGAAAGCCGGCGGCAGCAGCCTGCTGGCCACCGAAAGCGCGGTCAACCTCAAGCTCTCCGACTACCTGCTGAAAAGCACCGACCGCCTCAACGAACTGACCCAGCAGAACCTGCGCACCAAGCAGCAACTGGACACCCTGACCCAAGCCGACCAGGCGCTGGACGAGCAGATCAACGTGCTCAAGGGCAGCCTGCTGCTGTCGAAGATCCTCTACAAGCAGAAGCAGACCCTGCCGCACCTCAAGGTCGATCGCGACCTGGCCGACCAGATCGCCGACACCCGCCTGTACCAGTTCGAGGTCAACCAGCAACGCGAGCAGATGAGCAGCCCGGTAACCTATGTCGACAAGCTGCTGGCTGCCCAACCACAGGAAGATGTGACGCCACAGCTGCGCAAGGCCTTGCTGGAAGTGGCGATTACCCGCAGCGATCTGCTGGAGCGACTGAACCGCGAGCTGTCGGCGCTGCTCAACGAATCCATCACCCTGCAGCTCAACCAGAAGCAGCTGCTGGGCACCGCCCAGAGCCTGCGCACCACCCTCGACGAGCAGATGTTCTGGATCCCCAGCAACAAGCCGCTGGACTGGGACTGGCTGCGCTATGTGCCGGAGCGCCTGGCCGACCAGATGGCCAACCTGCCGTGGGGCTCGGGCCTGAAGGAGCTGGGCGACGGCCTGAGCCAGCGCCCCTTGCTGTTCCTGCCGCTGCTGCTGGTGATCGGCGCCCTGCTGTGGCGCCGCAAGTACCTGTACCAACGGCTGGGCAAGGTGCACCAGGACATCGGCCACTTCCGCCGTGACAGCCAGTGGCACACACCCCAGGCGATCCTCATAAACATCCTGCTGGCGATGCCGGTCAGCCTGGGCCTGGCCCTGTGCAGCTACGCCCTGCAGATCGACGCCCGCGGGCAGAACGCCAACCTCGGTGCGGCCCTCTGGCAACTGGCCCAGGCCTGGCTGGTGTTCTACACCGCCTACCGCATCCTCGCCCCGGGCGGCGTGGCGGAAATCCACTTCCGCTGGCACAAGCCACAGGTCGAGTTCCTGCGCGGCTGGGTGCGCCGCCTGGGCACCGTGGTACTGGCACTGGTCGGTGTGGTGGCGGTGGCCGAACATCAGCCTTCGGCGCTGGCCGATGATGTACTGGGTATCGGCGTGGTACTGACCTGCTACGCACTGATGGCCTGGCTACTCAGCCGCCTGTTGCTCAGCAGCCCGGCGCACCGCGACACCTCGCTGTTCCGCAAGGCCGTGGGTGTGGCCTTCACCGCCCTGCCCATCGCTCTGTTCGTGGCCGTGTGCTTCGGCTACTACTACACCGCGTTGAAACTTACCGACAGGCTCATCTACACCCTGTACCTGCTGCTGTTCTGGCTTGTGATCGAAGCCGCGTTCGTGCGTGGCCTGTCGGTGGCGGCACGGCGCCTGGCCTACCAGCGCGCGCTGAGCAAGCGGGCGGCCGCCAAGGAAGGCCTGGATGGCGAAGTCATCACCGAAGAGCCAACGCTGGACATCGAGCAGGTCAACCAGCAGTCGCTGCGCCTGATCCGCCTGGCCCTGCTTGGCGGCTTCATCGCCGGCTTGTACTGGGTGTGGGCGGACCTGATCTCGGTGTTCGCCTACCTCAACAATTTCGTCCTCTACGAATACACCAGCGGCACCGGCGCCGCCGCCAGCATGGTGCCGATCAGCCTCGGCGACCTGCTGGGCGCATTGGTGATCGTCGGCATCACCTTTGCCCTCGCCGGCAACTTGCCGGGCCTACTGGAAGTGCTGGTGCTGTCACGCCTGAACCTGGCTCAGGGCAGTGCCTACGCCACCACCACGCTGTTGTCGTACACCATCGTCGGTATCGGTATCGTCAGCACCCTGTCGACCCTGGGGGTCAGCTGGGACAAGCTGCAATGGCTGGTGGCCGCGCTGTCGGTGGGCCTGGGCTTCGGCATGCAGGAGATCTTCGCCAACTTCATCTCCGGCATCATGATCCTGTTCGAGCGCCCGGTGCGGATTGGCGACACCATCACCATCGGCAACCTGTCGGGCACGGTGAGCAAGATCCGCATCCGCGCCACCACGATTACCGACTTCGACCGCAAGGACATCATCGTCCCCAACAAGACCTTCATCACCGGTCAGCTTATCAACTGGTCGCTGACCGACACGGTCACCCGGGTAACGCTGAAGCTGGGCATCGACTATGGCTCTGACCTGGATCTGGTGCGTGACCTGCTGCTCAAGGGTGCCCACGAAAACCCACGCGTGCTCAAGGACCCGGAGCCGATCGTGTACTTCCTCAACTTCGGCGAGAGCTCGCTGGACCACGAGCTGCGCATGCACGTACGCGACCTGGGCGACCGCAACCCGACGCTGGACGAGATCAACCGCTACATCAACCGCGAGTTCAAGGCACACAACATCAAGATCTCGGTGCGCCAGGTCGAGGTGTTCCTGATGGATCCGAAGGGCGGCAAACAGCAGCTGATTCCGGTGGAGCAGCCGAAACCGGATGGCACTGCTTCGGCCTGAGTGGGCTCTAATACTTTATTCTGTGCAGAATCCCTGCGAGGGCTTTGCCCTCGATCGCCGGCAAGCCAGCTCCCACAGGGGCCGCGCCGCACCCAGGCCCTGCACATCCCCTGTGGGCGCTGGCTTGCCGGCGATAGGCCGCAAAGCGGCTCCCTAGGTACCGACTTCCAGGAGCAGCCCGTGAAAGCCCTCGACCAACTCACCTTTGACAATCGCTTCGCTCGCTTGGGTGACGCGTTCTCCACCCAGGTCCTGCCCGACCCCATCTCAGACCCGCGCCTGGTGGTAGCGAGCGAGTCGGCCATGGCGCTGCTCGACCTCGACCCGGCCCAGGCAGAGCTGCCGGTTTTCGCCGAGCTGTTCAGTGGCCAAAAGCTGTGGGAAGAGGCCGACCCGCGGGCTATGGTCTATTCCGGCCATCAGTTCGGCTCCTATAACCCACGCCTGGGTGATGGCCGCGGCTTGCTGCTGGCCGAAGTGCTGAATGACCAGGGCGAGCACTGGGACCTGCACCTCAAGGGCGCCGGACAGACGCCCTATTCGCGCATGGGCGACGGCCGCGCCGTGCTGCGCTCCTCGATCCGCGAGTTCCTCGCTTCCGAGGCCCTGCACGCCCTGGGCATTCCCAGCAGCCGGGCACTGTGCGTGATCGGCTCCAGCACCCCGGTGTGGCGCGAAACCCGCGAAAGCGCGGCGATGCTCACCCGCCTGGCGCAGAGCCATGTGCGTTTCGGGCATTTCGAATACTTCTACTACACCAGGCAGCCGGAACAGCAGCGCGTGCTGATCGACCATGTGCTGGAGCAGCACTACCCCGAATGCCGCGATGCCGTGCAGCCGTATCTGGCCATGTTCCGCACCATCGTCGAGCGCAATGCAGAGCTGATCGCCCTGTGGCAGGCCTATGGCTTCTGCCATGGGGTGATGAACACCGACAACATGTCGATCCTCGGCATCACCTTCGACTTCGGCCCGTACGCCTTCCTCGACGATTTCGACGCCAACTTCATCTGCAACCACTCCGACGACCGTGGCCGCTACAGTTACGCCAACCAGGTCCCTATCGCCCACTGGAACCTGAGTGCGCTGGCCCAGGCGCTGACCACGGTGATCGAAGTCGAAGCGCTCAAGGAGGCGCTGGGCCTGTTCTTGCCGCTGTACCAGGCACACTACCTGGACCTGATGCGCCGGCGTCTGGGCCTGACCACCGCGGAAGAGGACGACATGGCGTTGGTGGAGCGCCTGCTGCAGCGCATGCAGAGCGGTGGTGTGGACTACAACCTGTTCTTCCGCAAGCTGGGCGATCAGCCCGTCGCCGAGGCGCTGAAGGTGGTGCGTGACGACTTCATCGACCTGGCCGGTTTCGATGCCTGGGGGGCGGACTACCTGGCCCGCTGCGAGCGTGAAGCGGCCAATGCGGAAGGGCGGCGTGAGCGCATGCATGCGGTGAACCCGCTGTACGTGCTGCGTAACTACCTGGCACAGAAAGCCATCGAAGCGGCCGAAGCGGGGGATTACAGTGAAGTGCGACAGCTGCATCAGGTGCTGAGCCGCCCGTTCGAGGAGCAGGCCGGGATGCAGGGCTATGCCGAGCGACCGCCGGAATGGGGCAAGCACCTGGAAATCAGCTGCTCATCATGAATCCTGGGGCCGCTGCGCGGCCCATCGCGACACAAGGCTGCTCCTACAAGGGTACGCGATCTCCTGTAGGAGCGGCCTTGTGTCGCGATGGGCTGCAAAGCAGCCCCAAAAACCTCAAGGAATTGACATGTCCGAACCACTGGTAATCCCCTGCCCCCACTGCAACGGCCTCAACCGCCTGCCCGCCGAGCGCCTGGGCGACGCGCCGAAATGCGGCCGCTGCAAACAGGACGTGCTGCTGAGCACCCCTTTCGAACTCACCGAAGCCAGCTACGCCAGCCAGATCAAAGGCGATCTGCCACTGCTGGTCGACATCTGGGCGGATTGGTGCGGTCCGTGCAAATCTTTCGCCCCCACCTTCGAACAGGCCGCCCGCCAACTGGCCGGCCGCTGCCGCCTGGCCAAGCTCGACAGCGAAGCCAACCGCAACCTGGCCGGGCAACTGGGCATCCGCTCGATCCCCAGCCTGCTGCTGTTCAAGCATGGCCGTGAAGTCAGCCGTCAGGCCGGGGCGTTTCCACTCCAGTCGTTGATGGAGTGGTTGCGTAGCCAGGGGGTCTAAGCGTTCTCCTCGAGCAGCGAGTGCAACTCGACAAACTGCAGGGTCAGCTTGTGCCTGGGCTCCAGATGAATCAGCGGAAGGCTGGCATGGTGCGACTCACGCATCTTCACCGAGCTGCCCAGGTACACCGGTAGCACCGGGAGCCCTTCGGCCAGCAGCTCGTCGAGCATCTGCTGTGGCAGGCTGGCGCGGGACTGGAATTGGTTGACCACGATGCCTTCGACCACCAGGTCTTCGTTGTGGTCATCCTTGAGTTCTTCGATCTCGGCCAGCAGGCCATACAGGGCCTGGCGAGAGAAGCTGTCGCAGTCGAAAGGAATCAGCACGCGATCGGCGGCGATCAGTGCGGAAACCGCATAGAAGTTAAGCGCTGGCGGGGTATCGATGTAAATGCGCTCGTAGTCCTCGTCGAGTTCGTCGAGCAACTTACGCAGCTTGTTGATCTTGTGTTTCGCCTCAAGCTTCGGCTGCAGATCGGCCAGCTCGGCCGTGGCGGTGACCACGTGCAGGTTGTCGAACGGGGTTTCATAGATATCGACCTGATTCTTCTTGCTGAACGGCCCGCTGGACAGGCTTTGCTTGAAGAAGTCGGCGATGCCCATGGGGATATCGTCGCCGGTCAGGCCAGTCAGATACTGGGTCGAGTTGGCCTGGGCATCCAGGTCGATCAGCAGGGTCCGATAACCTTCGCTGGCGCTCACCGCCGCCAGGTTGCAAGCGATGCTCGACTTGCCCACGCCACCTTTCTGATTGAACACCACGCGCCGCATGATTGACCTCCGTGTATCAACGAATGCCCGAGTATGTGGTGCGGCTGCGGCAATGACCAGTGCCTTTTGCCCGAAGCAACAGCCTCAAGCCATGCGCGCCCGCTGTGGGTGCTGGCTTGCCGGCGATGGGGCCCGATCAGGCAACTACACTGCCCCCGCCAGCCACCTGCCCCGTGAGCAACTCGGCAAATGCCCGTGCCATCGCCGACCCACCATGCTCGCGCTGCACCAGCCACACCGCCGACATCGCCCCTTCATCCAGCAGTGTGCGATAAACCACCCCTTCGATGCGCATGCGCTGGAACGACGCCGGCAGCACCGATACCCCAAGCCCTGCCGATACCAGCCCGATGATGGTCATTGCCTCCCCCGCCTCCTGGGCAAAATGCGGGCTGAAACCCGCCTGGCGCGCCAGGCTCAGCAACTGCGCGTGCAACCCGCTGCCATAGCTGCGCGGGAAGAACACGAACGGTTCATGGGCCAGCGCGGCCATGTGCACGCCGTGGTCCGTGCCTTCGGCCAATGGATGCGAGGCATTGATCACCGCCACCAGCGGCTCGCGAAACAGTTCGGTGGCCACCAGCCCTTCCGGCAGCGGCATCGGCCGCATCAGCCCGACCTCGATAGACTCGTCAAACACCCCTTCCGCCACATCGCGACTGCTCATTTCCTTGAGGTTCAGGTGCACCGCCGGGAAGCGCTGGCGAAACGCGTGGATGGCCTTGGGGATCTTCGAGGTGAACGGTGCCGAGGAGGTAAAGCCGATCTTCATCTCCCCCAGCTCCCCCAACTGCGCACGCCGGGCGACATCGGCGGCCTTTTCCACCTGCGCCAGCACCTGGCGGGCCTCCTCGAGGAACAACCGCCCCGCCTCGCTCAGCTCGACCCGACGGTTGGTACGCTCGAACAGACGGGCCCCCAGCTCCTGCTCCAGCGCCTGGATCTGCTGGCTCAAGGGTGGCTGAGAAATGCCCAGCTGCTGGGCGGCGCGGCCAAAATGCAGCTCTTCGGCCACGGCGATGAAGTAACGCAAATGGCGCAGTTCCATGATCAGCTCCGAACAGGTCGCACAACGTCTTAAATAGGTCGAACAATATATTGGATCTAATCATTAGCCAGCTATATGCTTTTTTTCATTGCGCCAGAGGTACCCGCCCGTGAAAACTGCTGTAGCCCCCCTTCCCGTCGAGCCAGACCCTGCCCCGCTGAACGAAATGTGGATCGAAAAAGGCACACCCGCCTTCATGAAAACCGTGCTGGCGCTATTCAGCGGCGGCTTCGCCACCTTCGCCCTGCTGTACTGCGTGCAACCGATGATGCCGTTGCTGTCGAAGGAATTTGCCATCAATGCGGCGCAGAGCAGCCTGGTGCTATCAGTCTCCACAGCCATGCTGGCGTTCGGCCTGCTGATCACCGGCCCGATCTCCGACCGCATCGGGCGCAAGCCGGTGATGGTGTTTGCCCTGGTCTGCGCCGCCCTTTCCACCCTGGCCAGCGCTGTGATGCCGAGCTGGGAGCTGGTACTGGCCTCCCGCGCCCTGGTCGGCCTGTCGCTGAGCGGCCTGGCGGCGGTGGCGATGACCTACCTGAGCGAAGAGATCCACCCGCAGCACATCGGCCTGGCCATGGGCCTGTACATCGGCGGCAATGCCATTGGCGGCATGAGCGGGCGCCTGATCACCGGCGTACTGATCGACTTCGTCAGCTGGCACACGGCTATGCTCACCATAGGCGGCCTGGCCCTGGTGGCGGCGCTGGTATTCTGGAAGGTGCTGCCCGAATCGCGCAATTTCCGCCCGCAGGCGATGAACCCACGCAGCCTGCTGGATGGCTTCGTCAGGCACTTCAGGGATGCCGGCCTGCCTTGGTTGTTCCTCGAAGCCTTCCTGCTGATGGGCGCCTTCGTCACCCTGTTCAACTACATCGGCTACCGCCTGCTGGCCGAGCCCTATCACATGAACCAGGCGCTGGTCGGCTTGCTGTCAGTGGTGTACCTGTCTGGCATCTACAGTTCGGCGCAGGTGGGCGCGCTGGCTGACAAACTGGGCCGGCGCAAGGTGTTCTGGGCCAGTATCGTGGTTATGGCGGGCGGCTTGATGATGACCCTGGCCAGCCCGTTGGCGATGGTGATCGTCGGTATGCTGGTGTTCACCTTCGGCTTTTTTGGCGCGCACTCGGTGGCCAGCAGCTGGATCGGCCGCAGGGCTTTGAAGGCCAAGGGACAGGCGTCGTCGTTGTACCTGTTCAGCTATTACGCCGGGTCAAGTGTGGCCGGTACGGCGGGCGGGGTGTTCTGGCATCAGTGGGGCTGGAATGGCATCGGGCTGTTCATCGGCAGCCTGCTGGCGGTGGCGTTGCTGGTGGCGCTACGCCTGAGCAAGTTGCCGCCCAAGACAGCCTGAGCATGGGGCTGCTTTGCAGCCCATCGCCGGCAAGCCAGCTCCCACAGGATCCCACAAGGCTCATGACCTGTGGAGTACTTGTGGG
>NZ_JBNRIJ010000008.1:101686-135582 GCF_053557675.1 Pseudomonas sp. XP1
GGATCAGTTGATGATCTCGACCATATCTACATCCACCTCCCGGCTCATCAGGTGCTTCTCCACCTCACCGGTCAGCTTGACCTTGGTCTTGTCGTTGAACGGCGTCGGCGGCAGGTCTTCATCATCGATTTCCACGGTGATAGTGCCGGTGTTGTCCTTGAACTCGTACTTGTCGTCGTTGTTGATCTTCTTAGTCACGAAGCCTTGCAGCACCACTGGGGTGTCGTCGGCAGCATCGTTGGCCGCAGCTACGGTGGTGACCGACTGGTCGCCGGGGCCGGTGTAGCCGGCAGCCAGGGCGGCAGTGCTGAACAGAGGGGCGAGGATCAAGGCGAGGTAACGGATTTTCATGGGACAGGTCCTGATTCGATTTCGATGGAAACAGCCTACCGCTGCTGGCTGAAGCCAACCTTAATCAGCACTGGCCTCATCCAGCGCAAACCCCAACTGCGCCTGCAGCCGCTCCCCGACAATTTGCAACTGCAAACTGCGGACCTGCGCGCCGTCAACCTCCAGCGCATGCAGCCACTCCAGCAGTGGCGCAGGCTCACCCTCGAGGCTTACGTCCACCTGACCGGCCCGTGCCTGCAACCCGATAATTCGCAAACCGGCGGCCAGTGCGCGCTCGTTCAGAACAGCGGGTGTCAGCACCGTCACCGGTTCCCTGGCCAAGGCCGGACCTGTCGAAACCCGTTGCAGATGCCCGGTGAGCTTCAGCTCATGCGCATGGGCGAGCTCGGCCTGTTGCAAGCTCTGCTTGCCGGGTACCCAGGCAAACTGCCAGAGCAGGACCATGGCCAAACTCCAGAGTGCGGCCATGATCACTGCCCTTCGATCACCGGGTATCGATTGCCATTGGCCTATCAGGGTCTGCTCAATCCACCGCATCAGCGAGTCTCCCTGAAAGTCAGGGTCGCGCGCACAACCTGCTCGGCCTGCCGGGCCTGGTCCATCAACACGGCAGGCGCCCGCTGGCGCAGGCGCTCAAGGTCATCGAAACCTTGCGCAACCACTTCCATGCGCCACCCTCCGCGGGGACTGGACACGGCTCGCTCAACCGTGATGTTCCCGGTTTCCACCAATTGCTCCGTGAAAGATACCAGCCCCTCCACGGTAGTCTTCTCTCGGGGACGGAATTCCAGTGCCCTGATCTGTGTGGCCAGGTCACCTGCGACAGACTGCTCGGGCGCCCAACGCAGAAACGTCTGAAGATTCTCGGCATGTAGCTGTGCTGTACGTTCCGACAGCCATTCAGCACGCAGATGTTCCGCCAGGCACACCATTGCGAAGGCCAGCAGCGCTCCGCCCGCCAGGGATGGCCAGGGCACGATAGGGCTTCGTCGCCGAAATGGCCCCTGGCGCAGGTCCAGGGCCTTGGCCCGACCTTGGATGAAGGTGTGAAAGGCGCTATCGACGGCTTGGTTATGGAGGGTCTGCCCTGCATCAGCAGGTTCGGCCGGCCGCTCCATCGGCGGCAGTTGCCGCACCAGTACCTCGGCTGCCTGGGGGCCGGCGGCCAGCCAAGGCCCACCATGCCCGCCCAACAACCAGCGCCCCTCGAGCCACAGGGCACGGGGCTGCTCGGCGCCCAGCAGGTCGGCATCGGCGTGGATCCCGAGCGGGTCGATTCCCTGGCTTTTCAACAAGGCCATAAGGCTGGCCAGAACCTGACGCTCTATCACCAGAGCCCGGCGATGTCCCTGCGCATCCGGCGGGCCGAAAACCAGATGCAGCGTTTCCAGCGGCGCAGCCAAATAGTCTTCGGCAGCGTAGGCCAATGTTTCAGGCTTGGGCCGCTTGCACGGCACAGGACCGATCTCGCAACTGCCCAACATCTCCATAGGTACCACCACGATAGCAGGACCGGTGAGCGTCGGAGCCAGCTCCTCCAGTCGTGCCTTGTGCAGGCTGCCGTCCGCCGCACGCAGCCACACCGGCCACCGCGCATCGGCTGCCGCAACCCCTTCCGGCAACAGGTACAGCCAATTCTCACTCATCTGCTCTTTGCTCCCGCATCGCAGAAAACACACGCCGCACCACACGAACCTGATGCGTGTCCAAATCGATCTCCAGGTCGCTGTACAGGTACATGCGCTTACCTGCCATCTCTGCCTGCACCTCCAGGCGAAACCAGCGGCTGGTCACGGCCAGCCCGCGCCTGTCCAGCCCCACGCCTTCCAGTTGGGGCAGGGCCAAAAAACGTTCTACCGTGGGGTAACCCGCTTCGGGGCGCTCGCTTACCAGTTGGCTTGCCACCGTAAGCGACACCTCGGCGGACGCCGCAAGCAGTAGCGCCGGGGCCGTGTTGATGTTGAGCCGCGCCTCCTTGGGCAACACCACTACCCAAGGCTGCAAACGCGCCATTACCTCAGCGGAAACACCCGGCAACGTACGCAACTGGGTTGGGTCGAGCATCGGCTGGCCAGCGAGCCCTTCCAAAGCGGGTGGCTCCACCTGCAACGAATGGCACAGGCGCTCCCAGCGCTTGAGCAGCAGCGGGTCGGGTTCCTTGCCTGCCATCAGGGCGCCGAGGTTCAAGCGGCCAGAGAGGTCCTCCAGCTGCAGGCTCAGTTGCCCCTGACCAAGGGTGAACGCTCGGGGCTGGGCCCAGGATTGTCGAACATGAGTGACCTGCAGTACTTCGCCAACCTCACGGCGCAAGCTCGCCAGGGCATGCTGCTCGCCGGCCTGAGCCAAACGCAGCAAGCGCGACGCGTCGATCTGCTGGCTGACACCACCAATCAGCAGTTGATGGCTGCGCAACATACCGGCTGACAGCAACGTGAGCAGCGCCATGACAAGCAGCACGGTGACCAGCGCAAGCCCCTTTTGACGTTGCCTTCTCATTGGCTGGTGCCTCCCAGCGGCAGTACCCGCCGGATCTGTTCAAAACGCCTGGTCGACAGTGTCACCTCCAGCGCCTGCGGTGGCACCGGCCGACGCTGGGCCATTGGCCAGCGCGCCTGCCAGCCGCTACCGGGCACGTGCAGACGCCAGTGCAGCTCGCTCACACCTTCGAGCAAACGCTGCGGGCGTGGCAGGCCTTGCCCCAGCGTGCGTCGCTGGCGCCACAGCACGCCGTCTTCGAGCCAGTACTCGACAACCCTCAGCTCGCTGCGCTTGAGCGTTTGGCTGCCTTGTTCGCTGGCCAACCAATGGACCCGAGTGCCGTTCAACAGAATGCCGTAACCGCCTTTGCCCAGGCTCGAGGGCGCATACCCCAGCATGGCGTCGCGCTGAATCAAACTCATGGCCCTACCCAGCGCACGCAGCTCATCGGCCTGTGCCTGTCGTGCGTTCTCGGCACGCATGAACACATCAAGCACGCGCGCACTTCCAATTGCCAGGACTGCAAAGATAGCGAGCGCCAACAGCAGCTCGATCAAGGTGAAGCCCCCCTGGCGGGTCATCCTGCCCGGGCTAGCGCGGCGCATCCGCCATCCCCAGCCACCCCGTGGCCTGATGCAGCACCTGGCGGTCCGCAGCAAGGCCCACACGCACATGCACCTCCAGCAAGCCACCCACGCCCAGGCGGCGGCTTTCGTGCAGAGTCCAGCGGTGTTGACCGAACATGACCTCCAGGCTCCGCTGGCCGGGAGTCCGCGCAGCTTGCAGGCCCAGCTCTGTCAGGTGATTGTCGGCCACCCAGCTAGCCAATAGGCGCTCTCGAACCCCCTGCGATTGCGCCAGCACATGCTGGCTGGCCGTGGTCACCGCCACAGCCAGCACCGCAAAAATCGCCAGCGCCACCAACACCTCCAACAAGGTGAAGCCGCGTTCAGTGCATGAACTGGGGGTCATTGAGGCCATCACTCGACACGGAAACAAGGCGCACATTGTCCGCCTCGAAATGCAGGGTAAACGGCATGTGCTCGTCATTACCGTACATCAGCAGTTGCGGCGCCCCACCAGCCAGGGCATGCGGCACAGGCAGCCCATCGATCTCCAAGCGCAGGTCCAGGCCAATATCGCGGTGCCTGCCGGCTGCCTCCCAGCCATCCTCGGAGGCGTTGAGCAGTTGGTAGCCCTGAGCATCGATGCGAATACCTTGAGTCAGCCTTTCCAGCACCGCCTGCTGCCGCGCGTACTGCACCAACTGAAGGAAGAGGTTGGCCTCCTGGCTGGCCACACGCTGTGGATCACGTGCGAACGTGAACCCGGCCATGCCCATCACAATGCCCAGCAACAGCATCACCAGAAGCAGCTCCAGCAGGGTGAAGCCTCGAGAGCGGCGCTGTTTCATTCAGACCAGTTACCGATATCAGCATCCATTTCCTCACCGCCCGGCTGACCATCGCTGCCCAGGGAGTAAAGGTCATAGCCATGGGGCGAACGCGTTCCAGGGCTTGCGTACTGATAATGCGAGCCCCAGGGGTCGGTTGGTGTGCTTTTCAGATAGCCTTGGGCACTCCATTGACGTGGCAATGGCGCCACCGTGGGGCGTTTCACCAAGGCGTCCAGTCCTTGCTCGGTTGTCGGGTAGCGGCCGTTGTCCAGACGGTAGATTTCCAGCGCGGTGGAAATTGACTGGATATCGGTGCGGGCTGCGGTCAGCTTGGCATGGTCGGGACGGCTCATGACGTTGGGCAGCACCAGCGCGCCAAGAACCCCCAGGATAATGACCACCACCATGATTTCGATGAGAGTGAAGCCGCGTTCGGCGCGGCGTGATGAACGCATGGACATGTCAGTTGACCAGTTGGTTGAGGTTAAGGATCGGCAGCAGGATGGCGAGCACGATGAACAGCACGATGCCCCCCATCAACAGCAGCATCAGGGGCTCACAGAGGCTCACCAGCAAGGAAATACGCCCTGCCAGTTGTTTGGCCTGAAGGTCTGCGGCACGTTCGAGCATGGTGTCGAGCTCACCGGCGCGTTCGCCGCTGGCGATCATGTGCAGCATCAGTGGTGGCAAGGCTTCGCTGCGCGCCAGGCAGTTGGCCAGCGTGGTGCCCTCGCCCAGCTCACGGGCGGCCCGCAGCAGGCGCTCGCGTAGAATCAGGTTGCCGATCACGGCCGCGCTGATGTTCATCGCCTCGACCAATACCACGCCGCTGCGCCCCAGAATCGCAAGGGTGCTGATGAAGCGGGCCGCTTCGCTGGCCCGGACGAATTCGCCATATCCGGGCAGGCGCAGTGAAAAGCCATGCCATTGCCTGCGCCGTGCCGGTTGGCGAAGGGCACAGGCAACCAGTGCGATGGCCATGGCCAATAGCGCCAGCGCTGCCAAGCCATAATGGTTTGTGGCATCGCTCAAGGTGATCAGCACTCGCGTTGCCAGCGGCAGTTGTGTATGGTCACGCGAAAAGGCCTGCACCACGTCTGGCACCACATAGCCCAGCAGAAAACCCACCACCAGCAACGAGATAACCAGCAGGATCACTGGGTAAACCATCGCCAGCTGTACCTTCTGCCGCAGGGCCTGATGGTTCTCGCCATGCTCGGCCAAACGCTCGAGCACACCTGCCAGGTGGCCGGAACGTTCGGCAGCGGCCACGGTGGCCCGATAAACCATGGGGAATGCCTGTGGGTAATGCGCCAGGGCCTGCGCCAGCGCATGGCCTTCGGCAACCCGCTCAGCCACGCCGCGCAATACCTGACGTACGTGGCGCGGCGTACTCTGCTCGGCAACTGCCTGCAAGGCCTCGGTCAACGGCACCCCGGCATGCAGCAGAGTCGCCAGCTGGCGCGTCAGCAGCGAGCGCCGGGCCAGACTCAGGGTATTGCGTGCCAGCAACCGGGCCAAAGGGGATGCCCCCAAGGGGCTCATGCTCAGTACCAGCAACCCTTGCTCGCGCAATGTTTGCCGGGCCTGTCGCGCACCCGACGCCTCCACGGTGCCTCGCTGGCGCACACCCTTGGCATCCTGGGCCTGGTAGCGGAACAGCGCCATGTCAGTCCTGCCCTGTCACGCGCAGCAGTTCTGCCACGCTTGTCTGCCCCTGGCAGACACGCTGGACGCCATGCTGGAACAGGCTTGGTGTATCCACGCGGATCAATTCGAGCATGTCGTCATGAGACGCCCGGGCATGAATCGCCTGGGCCAGCGCGGGCTTCACCACCAGCATCTCGTGCAACGCCAGGCGCCCGCTGTAACCCAGCTGGCATTCGCTACAGCCCTGCGCCTTGTAGAGTCGCGGCGGCAATTCGGCCGGGTGGCCCAGGACGCTGGCCGTAGCCTCGTCCACTTCATGTTCGACCCGGCAGTGGGGACAAAGCCGTCGCACCAGGCGCTGGGCCATGATCCCGGCCAGTGAAGATGCGAGCAGGCAAGTATCGATGCCCATGTCGGCAAGGCGTGTTATTGCGCCCAGAGCGCTGTTGGTATGCAAGGTGGACAGCACCAGGTGGCCTGTCAGCGAGGCCTGCACCGCAATCTCGGCGGTCTCCCGATCGCGGATCTCGCCCACCATGACCACGTCGGGGTCCTGTCGCAAGATGGCACGCAGCCCCCGGGCGAAGGTCATGTCGACCTTGGTATTGACCTGGGTCTGGCCGATGCCGGGAAGGTAGTACTCGACCGGGTCTTCGACGGTGAGGATATTGCGCGATACCTGGTTCAGGTACGAAAGCGCGGTGTACAGCGTTGTGGTCTTGCCGGAACCGGTGGGCCCGGTGACCAGGAAAATACCATGTGGTTTCGCCAGCATGCGCATGAAGCCAGCACGTACCGAGCCGGGCATCTGCATATGGTCGATGTCCAGACGCATTGCCTGTTTGTCCAGCAAACGCAGTACCACCCGCTCGCCATGGGCGGCGGGCAAGGTCGACACCCGCACATCCACTTCGTGGCCGGCCAGGCGCAGGCTGATCCGGCCATCCTGAGGCACGCGCTTCTCCGCGATGTCCAGGCGCGCCATGACCTTGATGCGCGAAACCAACAGTGCAGATAGCTCCCGCGGTGGCGCCAGCACCTCGCGCATGACGCCGTCGATACGCATGCGTACGCGCAGCTGATGCTCGAAGGTTTCCAGGTGGACGTCCGAGGCCCGGGCCCTCACCGCCTCGCTGAACAAGGCATTGAGCAGGCGGATGATCGGCGCATCGTCCTGTTGCTCCAGCAGGTCGCTGGTTTGCGGCAAGGCTTCAGCCAGCTGCGCAAGGTCGATTTCCCGGTCCAGGCCCTGAACAACGGCCTGCGCTGCATCCTGACCGGGGCCGTAGCAACTGGCAAGGCGCTCGGCGAAGTCGGCATCGCTGACACGCCGCAGGTGCCAGTTACTGCCCACTACACGGCAGGCCTCGGCAAGAGCGGCCAGCGAAGTGCTCTCTCGCATCAGCAAGGCAGGCTCAGCCGCCTGGCGGTCGAGCAGGATGCCGTGACGTCGGGCAAAGCTGAACGGCAGGTCGCTGTTCATGAGCGTGGCCCTGGTGCGCCGGGCAGAGCCTGCGACTCGAACATCTGCCGGGGATCTTCCGGCAGGGTCGAATCATCCGCAGCGCGTACCCCTTCGTAGGCGCGTCGCCCCGTTTCGACCAGCTCGGCCTGGCTGCGCAGAATGGTCGGGCGCAGGAAGACCATCAGGTTGGTTTTTTCCTGAGTATCGCTGCGCCACCGGAACAGACCGCCCACCCATGGGATTCGGCTGAGCAGCGGAACACCGCGCTCTACCTTGCGCACGCTGTCCTTGATCAGGCCGCCGATCACGATAATCTCGCCATCGGCGGCCAAGATGGTGCTCTTGAGTGTGCGCTTGTTGGTGATCAGGTCGTTCTCGGTCGTGCTGGGTGCAATTTCCGAGCTCTCCTGCTCGACCTCGAGGCGCAGGCTGCGCCCTTCATTGATGTGCGGGCGCACCTTCAGGCTGATACCGATGTCCTTGCGCTCGACTGTGGTAAAGGGGTTCTCCGAACCACTACCGGGGGTAACGTAGGAGCCAGTCTTGAACGGCACGTTCTGGCCTACCAGAATCTGCGCCTCCTGGTTGTCCAAGGTCAGCAGGCTCGGCGTCGACAACAGGTTGCTGCGGCTATTGCTGGCCAAGGCCGAAACCAGCGCGGCAAAACGGTCCGAGCCAATGGCCAAGGCGACGCCCCCCGGCAGCTTGGTTTCCTTGCCCAGCAGGTCGGCCAGGGCAGCACCACTTTCGCTGAAGGTAACGCCGCCTTTGAGGCCACCTTTGTCGATGCCCCATTGCAGGCCCAACGCTTCATCGATGCTGCCACTGACTTCGACGATTGCCGCATGGATCAGCACTTGCGCCCGGGGCTGGTCCAGTTGTTGGATGATCTGCTCCACGCGGCCCAGCGTCTGCGGCTCGCCCATTATCACCAGGGCATTCTGGCTGGCATCGGCCTTGACCATGGCCTCTCCGGGGAGGTCCGCCCCCAGAGCCTTGGTGCCTGGCGTACCATCGAGCCGCTTGCCCACCTCACCCAATACTTCGGCAAGCTGCTCGGCACTGCTGTGTTGCAGGCGCACCACCCGCCAGTTCTGCGAAGTGGCCGGGAGCGGTACATCCAGCGAGCGGGTCAGTTGCGCAAGACGTTGCCTGGACTTGATCGGGCCCAGGATCAGAAGACGGTTGCCGTTCATGTCAGCCAGTACCCGAACGCCGCTGTCCGGGCCGCCGGCGGCGGCTTCGACCACCGGGAGCACAACCTCGGCCTGGGCTTTGCGCAAAGTCACCAGTTCATGATCATGCCGCTGACCACTGTCCAGCTGCAGGACCAGGTTTTCCAGGCGGTCCAGGTTGGCTGCGGAGTCGGTGATCACCAGGGCGTTGGCGGAGCTGGACGGTCCAATGTAACCATTGCTGGAAACCAACGGCCGCAGCAAACCGGCCAGATCGGCAGCGACACTGCCCGACAGGTTGAAAACCCGTGTGGTGACCGCTGCCGGTATGGCCTCCACCTGCTGGTTTGCCCAGGCCTTGGCTTCGCTTGCAGGCAGTACCAGCAAGCGGTCGCCGTCGTTCACGGCGGCAAAGCCATGGGCATTGAGCACCGAGTAAAAAAGCCGCCGTATCCCTTCGCGATCAAGCGCCTCGTTCGAAAGGACGGTGATGCGCCCCTGCACGCGCGGGTCAAGAATGATCGGCTGGTCAAGGATCGCCCCCACCTCACGCACCACGTCGCGCACGTCGGCATCGCTCATCGCCAGTTGCCAGGTGGGTGCCTCTGCAAGCGCCAGGGAGCAGGCAAGGGTAAGAGAGGCGCCGAACGAGGCGGCGCGCAGATATCGCATCAAAGTCATTGCACCTCCCGCAACAGGCGGGCTGAGGGGTCTGAAACAGCGCGCGGGCGAGTCGCCGCACCCGTGGGCAGAAATACAGAGGGGGTATCGCTGGACAACGACACGACTTCCTCGCGACCGTCGATCCACAGCACGATGGAACGCACGTTTATGTGGCGCAGCACGCCATGGCCCGTTAACCGGTCACCGACGCGATAGATGGCCTCGCCGCTATCGTTTCTCACCAACGCTCGGGCATCGCCCTGACTGGAAACGAAGCTGGCCTTGAGGGCGATATCCGCCCGGGTCGACTGACGTTGACCCGGGGCCTGAAAGCCGAACGCCAGGGCCAAGGTAGCCGCCGATAACGGTTTTTCCGGCAAAGCCGCTGTCGTCAACGGCGGGACCTGGGCGATCGGGGGCGCAACTGCGGGATAAAAGCTTTCACGCCATGCCAGGCAGACAAGCGTTACCAGCGCGAACGCAAGCCAAATCAGATACCTCGAGCGCTTCATCGTAATCAGGGCAGCATCCGCTTCAGCACGCGCCGCCCGGACAGCTCATGCAAGAGCACGGCGCCGATGTGCAGCGAAACGCCCAGTGCCAGCAGCAGGCAAGAAGCGATGTGAGCCTTGAACCAGACGTTGTGCCAGAACGGGTTGCTCAGCATGGGCGCGATGGAGAACCAACCGAACACATCGATGACCCGATCCATCATCAGCACCCCGGACAACAGCACGATAGCTGTGGTCCAGTACAAGCCCTCATGAGCGACATGAGCGATGCGTTGGTGTTTGAGATGGTCATGCAGGCTGCGGAGTTTGGGTCTGGTCAGGCGCAACAGCCAGCGCAGCATGAATACCGGGATGAACAGGGTCGTCATGGCCACATTGACGAATGCCACAAAGTGGCGCGTGGCGGGGGCGACATTCAGGTACGCCACGTAGAAACCGCTGATCAAGACCCAAATGATGACCGTGGCAGAGATCCAGTGCAGGAGGATCTGCTGCCAGCAATATTTTTGCACTTGCATAGATAGTACTCGAAGAGCCTGGCCCCGCCGGAAGGGGCCAGGTCAGATGCTTTACTTCTCGATCCAGGCCATGTTCCAGTGGGAACCAACACCTGGCTCGAACTGGGTGGCATCTGCGGAGTACTGCAAGCAGTAACCCGAGTTGGGGAACGGCTGACACTCGTAAACCTTGCCGTTCTTAGGCTGCAACACTGTTGTGCCAGCCTTGTAACTCGACAGCGATTCCGGGAAAACGAAGTCGTGAGACCCATCGCCAGCCGCTTTGAGCTGAACCGTCTTCTCGTCCTGCAGCAGCACCCGCTCACGCTTGTCCACGCCTACGACCTTGAGGGTATGCTCGCCTTCGGTACTTTCGACATTCAGCACGAATGGCTCGGTGCCGTTGACGCTCTGGCGCGAGTAAGACACCTGCTTCTTGTTGGTATCGAACAGCCGTGCTGTCACTGTCAGGGGCTTGTTGGTCATGACGGTGAAATCCACACCACCCTTGCCGTCGGTGATCGTGTATTCGGGTTTGACATCGTGCAGGTGCATCGTGGCCTGCTCGCCAGCGGCGGTTTCAAAGTGCAGAAGGTAGTTGGTCAACCCACTTTCGGTTTTGGCGAAGATGCTGTTGGAACCCTGCACAGGCTCGATATTACCGTCCGCATCCATTTTACCGGCGCGTACCAACGTCTGGGTTTCGTTGATCTGCTTGGCGAGCTTATAAGCCCAGTTGGCAGCTATGGCTTCTTCGGCATTTTCGATCTTGATGCTTACATGGTTTTCAGTACGCTCCCCATTGGCATCGAATGCCCGGGCAGTAACTTTGTCGCCAACTTCGAGGTCACGGCTGGCGCTGATTTCAGCCAGGCGCGGCCACTCAGGGACCGGGCCGCCATCCAGCTGGATATCGACGTCAGCGACACTGTGGAAAGCCTTATCGGTATCGCCAACCTTCCAGACGGCGAGAATCACGTGCTGGCCCGAACGGTCGGCTGGCAATGTGCAGCTATGCCTTGGATTGGTGCCGGTACCTTTTGCCGGTATCTGGTTGCCGCCATCCAATGCACAGAACGGGGTCGAATCGAATGAGTCACGGGTCAGCGCAGCGTTGGGGTTCCAATCCGCCTTGGTAATGAAGTACTCCCACGACCGCACCGGATGCGGGACTTCATAATGCCAGTCGAACTGCATGTTACGGTCCACGACCGGGGTCAGATGCCAGCGATTGGCTGATTGCTCATCGAGTGCGGCAAAGTCGCCCCGAACGCCACCACTGGCGATTTTTCCATCCTCGGGACCTTGGCTTGGAAAGCGCCCTATCACTTCGCCGACCGACCACGGTTCGTACTGGGCACCTCCGCAGTTGACGTTCAGGTTTTTAAAACCTGCATGGCAGAGCGCTGCACGAGACGGAGGATCAGCCAGGTGACCATGTGCATTGGCAATTTGCGTCTGCAAACCTGCACCTGCGATCGCCACCCACACACCGGTGGCGACAACGCTTTTTCGCAGGGTCTTTCTTCTATTCATCACGAACTCCGAACGCATTGCTGGTTAAATGCGTAAAGGCGCATTTATTGAAATGCAATGCACCTTCAGCGCGAATGGAGCGCGGAGAGTAAATAAAACAACTTTGCGTTTATGTAGGAATAAACCTGGCAGGCCGCGGTCTTTTCTCGTGGCCTTGAGGCAATTTCCATGTTGAGACTTTCGAAACAAAAGCGCTAAAGACGCGAGGAGGAATTACTATCGATCTTCAATGTCGAGAACTTTCTCTACATCGAAAGATTCACAGCAACATGCAAGCCTTTGGTGAAACGCTGACATGTAACTTGAAGCCTGTTCAACATCAGGGAAATATCACCAATCTGATGCGAACAGGCTTACTAAAGCCCCCCGACCCGCTCGGGGCCCCTCGAATCAAGCGTGGTATTGCGCCGACAGCTCATGCACGGCGTTGATGAACACGCCGGCGTGCTGCGGGTCGACTTCCGGTGTGATGCCATGGCCCAGGTTGAACACATGGCCTGTGCCATGGCCATAGCTGGCCAGGATGCGCGCCACTTCCTTGCGGATGGCCTCGGGCTTGGCGTACAGAACGGTCGGGTCCATGTTGCCCTGCAGCGCAACCTTGTCACCCACGCGGCGGCGGGCGTCGCCGATTTCGCAGGTCCAGTCCAGGCCCAGCGCATCGGCACCGGCTTCGGCGATGCTTTCCAGCCACAGGCCGCCGTTCTTGGTGAACAGGATCACCGGCACCTTGCGCCCCTCGTGCTCGCGGATCAGGCCGCTGACGATCTTGCGCATGTAGGCCAGGGAGAATTCCTGGTAAGCCGCCGCCGACAGGTTGCCGCCCCAGGTGTCA
Organism: Pseudomonas sp. XP1; assembly: GCF_053557675.1. Lineage (NCBI taxonomy): Bacteria > Pseudomonadati > Pseudomonadota > Gammaproteobacteria > Pseudomonadales > Pseudomonadaceae > Pseudomonas > Pseudomonas sp. XP1. The sequence continues at coordinate 114,245 of NZ_JBNRIJ010000008.1, forward strand.
AAAATCTGCACGGCCTGGGCACCAGCGAGGATCTGGCCGTTGAGGTAGCTGGTGACCGACTGGGCCAGCTTGTCCAGCAGCAGGTGCAGAGCCTGCGGGTTGTCGTAGGCCATGGCCTTTGTCTTGCGGAAGTCCTTCGACGAGCCGCCTTCGACCATGTAGGTAGCCAGGGTCCACGGGCTGCCGGAGAAGCCGATCAGCGGCACGCGGCCGTTCAGCTCGCGGCGGATGGTGCTGACCGCGTCCATCACGTAGCCGAGGTCTTTCTGCGGGTCGGGGATCGGCAGCGCTTCGATGTCGGCCGGGGTGCTGATGACCTTCTTGAAACGCGGACCTTCGCCGCTTTCGAAGTACAGGCCCAGGCCCATGGCATCGGGGATGGTGAGGATGTCCGAGAACAGGATCGCCGCGTCCAGCGGGTAGCGGTCCAACGGCTGCAGGGTGACCTCGCAGGCGAACTGCGGGTTCATGCACAGGCTCATGAAGTCACCGGCCTTGGCGCGGCTGGCGCGGTACTCCGGCAGGTAGCGGCCGGCCTGGCGCATCATCCACACCGGGGTGACGTCTACGGGTTGCTTGAGCAGTGCACGCAGGAAACGATCGTTCTTCAGGGCAGTCATGTCGGCATCCGGAAAAATAGTGCGGGCATTTTCTCAGACGCCAGCGCAAAAGGCACGGTCAAGGCCATGCGTTTTGTCTATTGGATGCCATGGATCAAGGATTTTTGTATACAAAAATGCCGTTGGGGCTGCTTTGCAGCCCATCGCGACGCAAGGCCGCTCCCACATTAGGAATGCATTTCCCCTGTGGGAGCGGCCTTGTGTCGCGAAAGGGCCGCGAAGCGGCCCCGACAATCGATCAGACTTCCAGGTAGTCCAGGATACCCTCAGCAGCAGTGCGCCCTTCGAAGATAGCCGTCACCACCAGGTCCGACCCACGCACCATGTCGCCACCGGCAAACACTTTCGGGTTGCTGGTCTGGTGCTTGAACTTGCCTTTCTCCGGTGCCACCACGCGGCCCTGGCTGTCCAGCTGGATGCCATGCTGCTCGAACCACGGCGCCGGGCTTGGGCGGAAGCCGAAAGCGATGACCACGGCATCGGCCGGCAGGATCTCTTCGGACCCAGGGATCGGCTCCGGGCTGCGGCGGCCACGGGCATCCGGCTCGCCGAGACGGGTCTCGACCACCTTCACGCCTTCGACCTTGTCCTCGCCGACAATGGCGATAGGCTGGCGGTTGTAGAGGAACTTCACGCCCTCTTCCTTGGCGTTCTTCACCTCACGACGCGAACCCGGCATGTTGGCCTCGTCACGGCGATAGGCGCAGGTCACCGACTTGGCGCCCTGGCGGATCGAGGTGCGGTTGCAGTCCATCGCGGTGTCACCACCACCCAGCACCACTACCTTCTTGCCCTGCATGTCGACGAAGTCTTCCGGCGACTTCTCGAAGCCCAGGTTGCGGTTGACGTTGGCGATCAGGAAGTCCAGCGCGTCATGCACGCCCGGCAGGTCCTCGCCCGGGAAGCCGCCTTTCATGTAGGTATAGGTACCCATGCCCATGAACACCGCGTCGTACTCGGCGAGCAGTTGCTCCATGGTCACGTCCTTGCCCACCTCGGTGTTCAGGCGGAACTCGATGCCCATGCCGGTGAACACTTCTCGGCGGTTGCTGAGCACGGTCTTTTCCAGCTTGAACTCGGGAATGCCGAAGGTCAGCAGGCCGCCGATTTCCGGGTTGCGGTCGAACACCACCGGGGTAACGCCGGCACGTACCAGCACGTCGGCACAGCCCAGGCCGGCCGGGCCGGCACCGATGATGGCGACGCGCTTGCCGGTTGGCTTGACCTTGGACATGTCCGGGCGCCAGCCCATGGCGAAGGCGGTATCGGTGATGTACTTCTCCACCGAGCCGATGGTCACCGCGCCGAAGCCGTCGTTCAGGGTGCAGGCACCCTCGCACAGGCGGTCCTGCGGGCATACGCGGCCACACACTTCCGGCAGGGTGTTGGTCTGGTGCGACAGCTCCGCCGCAGCCAGGATGTTGCCTTCGGAGACCAGCTTCAACCAGTTGGGGATGAAGTTGTGTACCGGGCACTTCCATTCGCAATACGGGTTACCGCAGCCCAGGCAGCGGTGCGCCTGCTCCACAGACTGCTGCGGCTTGAAGGGCTCGTAGATTTCCACGAACTCCTTCTTGCGCTGGCGCAGCAGCTTTTTCTTCGGGTCCTTGCGGCCCACTTCGATGAACTGGAAGTCGTTGTTCAGACGTTCAGCCATTTTTCAAAACCTCTTTACCGCAGTTGCCAGCCTCAGGCTGCAAGCTGCAAGACGATCACTTGAGCACGACAGGCCCCGCGTACGGGGCCGTCACTTGCAGCTGTTGTTACTGCGGGTTGGCACGGGTGCTGGACAGCAGTTGCTTCAGGTTGGCTGCTTTCGGCTTGACCAGCCAGAAGCGCCGCACGTAGTCGTCCAGGTTCTCCGAGAGCTCACGCCCCCACTCGCTGCCGGTCTCTTCCACGTACTCGGCAAGGACCCGAGCCAGGTGGCTGCGGTAGGCCTCCATCGCTTCACCACTGATACGCTGGATTTCCACCAGCTCATGGTTGAGCTTGTCGACGAAGGTATTGTCCATGTCGAGCACGTAGGCGAAGCCGCCAGTCATGCCAGAACCGAAGTTGTAACCGGTCTTGCCCAACACGCAGACAAAGCCGCCGGTCATGTATTCACAGCAGTGATCGCCAGTGCCCTCGACAACAGCGTGGGCGCCGGAGTTACGTACAGCAAAGCGCTCGCCAGCAGTACCGGCGGCGAACAGCTTGCCGCCAGTGGCGCCGTACAGGCAGGTATTGCCGACGATGGCGCTGTGCTGGGTTTCGAACGGGCTGCCGGCTGGCGGCACGATAGTGACCTTGCCACCGGTCATGCCCTTGCCGACGTAGTCGTTGGCATCGCCTTCCAGGTGCAGGTTCAGGCCACCGGCGTTCCACACGCCGAAGCTCTGGCCCGCAGTCCCCTTGAAGCGGAAGGTGATCGGCGCCGCGGCCATGCCCTGGTTGCCGTGCAGACGGGCGATTTCGCCCGACACGCGCGCACCGATGGAGCGGTCGCAGTTGCAGATGTCGAGGCTGAACTCGCCACCAGCCTGGTCGCGGATGGCCGGCATGGCCATTTCCACCATCTTCTCGGCCAGCTCGCCCTGGTCGAACGGCGGGTTCTTTTCTACTTCGCAGAACTGAGGCTTGTCAGCCGGGATGTGCGAGCTGCCCAGCAGCGGCGTCAGGTCCAGGTACTGCTGGCGCTCGGTGTCGCCTGGCAGTACATCGAGCAGGTCGGTACGGCCGATCAGCTCGCCGAGGCTGCGCACACCCAGCTTGGCCAGCCACTCACGGGTTTCTTCCGCGACGAAGGTGAAGAAGTTGATCACCATGTCGACGGTGCCGATGTAGTGGTCCTTGCGCAGCTTGTCGTTCTGGGTGGCTACGCCGGTAGCGCAGTTGTTCAGGTGGCAGATGCGCAGGTACTTGCAGCCCAGCGCGATCATCGGCGCGGTACCGAAACCGAAGCTTTCGGCACCGAGAATGGCCGCCTTGATCACGTCCAGGCCGGTCTTCAGGCCACCGTCGGTCTGTACCCGTACCTTGCCGCGCAGGTCGTTGCCGCGCAGGGTCTGGTGGGTTTCGGCCAGGCCCAGCTCCCATGGGGCGCCGGCGTACTTGATCGAGGTAAGCGGCGAAGCACCGGTACCACCGTCGTAGCCGGAGATGGTGATCAGGTCGGCATAGGCCTTGGCCACACCGGCGGCGATGGTGCCGACGCCAGCTTCTGCCACCAGCTTGACCGAAACCAGGGCTTGCGGGTTGACCTGCTTGAGGTCGTAGATCAGCTGGGCAAGGTCTTCGATCGAGTAGATGTCGTGGTGCGGCGGTGGCGAGATCAGGGTCACGCCCGGTACCGCGTAACGCAGCTTGGCGATAAGGCCGTTGACCTTGCCGCCTGGCAGCTGGCCGCCTTCACCGGGCTTGGCGCCCTGGGCAACCTTGATCTGCAGCACTTCGGCGTTGACCAGGTACTCCGGGGTCACGCCAAAGCGGCCGGTGGCCACCTGCTTGATCTTCGAGCTCTTGATGGTGCCGTAGCGCGACGGGTCTTCACCGCCCTCGCCAGAGTTGGAACGCGCGCCCAGGCGGTTCATCGCCTCGGCCAGCGCTTCGTGGGCCTCTGGCGACAGTGCACCCAGCGAGATACCGGCGGAATCGAAGCGCTTGAGGATCGCCTCCAGCGGCTCGATCTGCTCCAGCGGCAGCGGCTGTTCGGCCACCTTCACCTTCAGCAGGTCCCGGATCATCGACACCGGGCGCTGGTCGACCAGCGTGGTGTATTCCTTGAACTTGGCGTAGTCGCCCTGCTGCACGGCGGCCTGCAGGGTGTTGACCACATCCGGATTGTAGGCGTGGTATTCGCCACCGTGAACGAACTTCAGCAGGCCGCCTTGCTGGATCGGCTTGCGCGCGCTCCAGGCTTCGGCTGCCAGCAGCTTCTGGTCGCTTTCCAGGTCTGCGAAACGCGCACCCTTGATGCGGCTGGAAACGCCCTTGAAGCTCAGGCCGACCACTTCCTCGGACAGGCCGATGGCTTCGAACAGCTGCGCACCACGGTAGGAGGCGATGGTGGAGATACCCATCTTCGACAGGATCTTCAGCAGGCCCTTGGAGATGCCCTTGCGGTAGTACTTGAAGACTTCGTCCAGGTCGCCCAGCACTTCGCCGGTACGGATCAGGTCGGCCAGCACTTCATAGGCCAGGTACGGGTAAACGGCCGAGGCACCGAAGCCCAGCAGCACGGCGAAGTGGTGCGGGTCACGGGCGGTGGCGGTTTCCACCAGGATGTTGCTGTCGCAACGCAGACCCTGTTCGGTCAGGCGGTGGTGCACCGCACCAACGGCGAGCGAGGCGTGCACCGGCAACTTGCCCGGGGCGATGTAGCGGTCGCTTAGCACCAGCTGGGTCTTGCCAGCGCGCACGGCTTCTTCAGCCTGGTCGGCGATATTGCGGATGGCCGCTTCCAGGCCGACGCTCTCTTCATAGTTGAGGTCGATCAGCTGGCGATCGAAACCTTCGCGCTCCAGGTTCATCAGCGAACGCCACTTGGCGGGCGAGATGACCGGCGAGCTGAGGATTACCCGCGAAGCGTGCTCCGGGGACTCCTGGAAGATGTTGCGCTCGGCACCCAGGCAGATTTCCAGGGACATGACGATCGCTTCGCGCAGCGGGTCGATCGGTGGGTTCGTCACCTGGGCGAACTGCTGGCGGAAGAAGTCGTACGGTGAACGCACGCGCTGCGACAGCACGGCCATCGGCGTGTCGTCCCCCATCGAACCGACCGCTTCCTGGCCCTGCTCGCCGAGCGGGCGCAGCACCTGGTCACGCTCTTCGAAGGTGACCTGGAACATCTTCATGTATTGCTTGAGCTGGTCAGCGTCGTAGCTGGCCACGCCCTGATCGTCGGTCAGTGTCGCCTGGATGCGCGTGGCGTGCTGACGCAGCCAGCGCTTGTAGGGGTGGCGCGACTTCAGGCGGTTGTCGATGGCGTCGGTGTCGAGGATCTGGCCGGTTTCGGTGTCCACGGCGAAAATCTGGCCCGGGCCGACACGGCCCTTGGCAATGACGTCCTCGGGCTTGTAGTCCCATACGCCGATTTCCGACGCCAGGGTGATGTAGCCGTTCTTGGTGGTCACCCAGCGCGCCGGGCGCAGGCCGTTACGGTCGAGCAGACACACCGCATGGCGGCCTTCGGTCATTACGATACCGGCCGGGCCATCCCATGGCTCCATGTGCATGGAGTTGTATTCGTAGAAGGCGCGCAGGTCGGCGTCCATGGTCTCGACGTTCTGCCAGGCTGGCGGTACCAGCATGCGCACGCCACGGAACAGGTCGATACCGCCAGTTACCATCAGCTCCAGCATGTTGTCCATGCTCGAGGAGTCGGAACCGACGCGGTTGACCAGCGGGCCGAGCTCTTCAAGATCGGGGATCAGGTCGTTGGCGAACTTGGTGCGACGGGCCATGGCCCAGTTGCGGTTGCCGGTGATGGTGTTGATCTCGCCGTTGTGGGCGAGGAAGCGGAACGGCTGCGCCAGCGGCCATTTCGGCAGGGTGTTGGTGGAGAAGCGCTGGTGGAACACGCAGATCGCGGTTTGCAGGCGCTCGTCACCCAGGTCTGGGTAGAAGGCCGCCAGATCGCGCGGCATCATCAGGCCTTTGTAGATGATGGTCTTGTGCGAGAAGCTGCAGATGTAATGATCGGCGTCGTGGGCGTTGGCCACAGAGGAACGGCGACGGGCACTGAACAGCTTGATGGCGAATTCCTGGTCGCTCAGGCCTTCACCGCCGATGAACACCTGCTCGATCTGTGGCAGACGCTCAAGGGCCAGGCGGCCGAGCACGCTGGTATCGATCGGCACCTTGCGCCAGCCGACCAGCTTCAGGCCAGCAGCGAGGATCTCGCGGTCCATGTTCGCGCGAGCGGCTTCGGCTTTGACCGGGTCCTGGTTGAAGAACACCATGCCGACGGCGTACTGCTTGGGCAGCTCGACGGCGAAATGCTCCTGGGCCACGGCACGCAGGAATTGATCGGGCTTCTGCATGAGCAGACCGCAACCGTCACCGGTCTTGCCGTCGGCGTTGATGCCGCCGCGGTGGGTCATGCAGGTCAGTGCCTGCATGGCGGTTTGCAGAAGGTGGTGGCTGGGTTCGCCCGTCATATGGGCGATTAGGCCAAAACCACAGTTGTCCTTGAATTCTTCGGGATGGTACAGACCTGTTTTCATAGACACATTCTCACCAGGTTCACCTCTCAACGGAGGTAAATCTCTTTTTTAACAACCACTTACCATCCACGCCGATCAAACGCCAGCTTTTTTGCGGTGGCCATGGAAAACCATTGTTGCACAGCGACAGCGATGCTCACAAATTTTCATGTCTCACCATTGAAAATTTATGTCGCAATTTTGAATGTTTTTGCGCCATGCGCCGTGATAGCGGCTTGGCTCGAGTCTGAAGCGTTTCAGCCATGACTGCAAGTAAGGCTTGTGGCCGGCAGTCTGGGACAGAAAAGCCTGCCGCGTGACAACGCAGCAGGCTAGTCGAAAGTCAGTAATCGCTCAGCAACTGGGCGGCGGGGTGGTGCCGCCCGGAAGGTATCAGCGGGCCGAGGCCAGCTCTTGTTGGACGCTGGCGACGGTACGTGGCCAAGGTTTACCAGCCTGGACCTTCGCTGGCAAGTTCTTGATTGCCGCAACCGCTGCGTCGCGGTTGGCGAAGTTGCCGTAAGTGACTACGTACAGCGGCTTGCCCTGCAGGTTTTTCTTGAAGTAGCGATAGTCGCCACCCTGCGCCTTGACGAACGCCTGGGCCGAAGCCTCGGAGCTGGTACCCAGGATCTGCACCACGTAATTGCCCGGTTTCTGCCCGGCGTACCAACCGCTGTTGCCGCTGCCACCGGCCGCCGGCTTCTCGACAGGCTTGGCGGCCGGCTTGGCCACGGCGACCTGGGTCGTTGCTGGTGCCGGCTTGGCAGGCGCAACCGGCTTGGCAGGCTGGGTTGCGACAGGTTTTTGCGCTGGCGCAACCGGCTGTGGTTGCGGCTGCGCTGGCGCTGCGGCCACTGACTGGGCAGGTACCGGTGCCGGGCCCGCCGGCACCCCTTGCGGCGGTGCGATGGTGGTCACGGTTGGTGGCGGGTTGCCTGGCTGCAGAGCGGTATCACCGGCCGGGCTGCCTTCCTCACCTTCGCCCATGCCTGCGGCCTGGGCCAGCGGCTCGCGCATCACCGGCTGCGACTGGCCAACCAGGGGCAGCGGCATCGGCTGGGACGAACCCGAGAACTCGATGGCCGGGTTGCCACCATTGGCCTGGCCCTCGCCAAGTGGCAGCTGGGCCTGGGCGGCCGGCGCTTCGGCAGGCGCCTTGTCACCTTTCTTCGGCATCAACACCGCGGCCGCAACGGCGACCACAACCACAGCGGACAGCGCGAGCACATGTTTTTTAGGCATCTTGAACCCCATGGATGGTCGCTTGGCCGTCGAGCGGCTGGCGATCATGGCTTCGATCAAAGTGTCACGGGCGACCTGGTTGATGTTGCCAGGCCAGCCGTCGGAGTTTTCATGGATATCGACGATCTGTTCACGGCTGAACACCTCGATGCCCCGGCCAGCACCTTCCAGGCGCTGCTCCAGGTACTCGCGGGTTTCTTCTTCGCTGTAGGGGGCGAGTTCGATGATGTGGAAGCGTTCTTCCTCGATATTGATCTCATCCAGCCCGGCAATCAGCGACGGCTCACCGAACAGGAACACATGCGGGCGCCCTTCCGGTACACCCGCCGCCAATTCCAGCAACGCTTGGAGTGCCGACTCGTCGAGTTGTTCCGCATCGTCCACCAGCAAATACACTTCCTGGCCGGTCAGTGCCAGTTGCACCACCTTGGCCAGGATCGCCTGCATTTCGGCCTCGGCCACATCCAGGCTCTGCGCGACCTGGCCGAGTACGCTTGCGGCATCGCTGGCGCCACGGGCGGATACCACCACGCTCTGCACCGCCTGCTTGTTGGTACTGGCCACCAGGGCCTGGCGCAGCAGGGTCTTGCCGCTGCCCAGTGGACCGGTGACAACCAGCATCAGCTGGCTGTAGCGCGCCAGGTGGTGCAGCTGGCCGAGCACGGGCTTGCGCTGGGCCGGGAAGAACTTGAAACCGGGCACGCGGGGTGCGAACGGATCGTGGCTCAACTGGTAATGGTCGAGAAAGGCCTCATCGGCATGCAAACTGGTCATTGCGCTGTCACAACCTCAAAGCTGGGCCACGATCGCGCGGTAATCCGCCGACAACGTGGCCTGAAGAATCTCTTTCGGATAGTCGTCGGTCACCACGGCCTCGCCCATCTGGCGCAGCAGCACCAGACGCAGCCGGCCGTCGAGCACCTTCTTGTCGACCGCCATGTGCTCCATGAAATGCGCCGGGGTCATTTCCTGTGGTGGCACCACCGGCAAACCCGCGTCCTGCAACAGGCGGATTCCGCGATCGCGCTCGTCCTGGTCGATCCAGCCAAGGCGCATGGACATTTCCAGGGCCATCACCGTGCCCGCCGCCACGGCTTCGCCGTGCAGCCACACACCGTAACCCATGTGGGTCTCGATGGCATGCCCGAAGGTATGCCCCAGGTTCAGCGTGGCGCGTACGCCAGACTCGCGCTCGTCGGCACCCACCACCGCGGCCTTGGCCGCGCAGGAGCGGCGGATGGCTTCGGTCAGCGCCACCGGGTCGAGGGCGCGCAACGCCTGCATATTGTCCTCGAGCCAGGCGAGGAATGGCTTGTCGCAGATCAGGCCGTACTTGATCACTTCGGCCAAGCCTGCGGACAGCTCGCGCGCCGGCAGAGTCTTGAGGCTGGTGGTATCGATCAGCACCGCATTGGGCTGGTAGAAGGCACCGACCATGTTCTTGCCCAGCGGGTGGTTGATGCCGGTCTTGCCGCCAACCGAAGAGTCGACCTGGGACAGCAGGGTGGTCGGCACCTGAATGAAGTCGACGCCGCGCTGGTAGCAGGCGGCAGCGAAGCCGGCCATGTCACCGATCACGCCACCACCCAGGGCAACCACGGTGGTGCGGCGGTCGTGTCGTGCAGTCAGCAGGCCATCGAAGATCAGTTGCAGGGTTTCCCAGTTCTTGTGGGCTTCACCATCAGGCAATACCACCGGCAGCACCGAATAGGCACCCAGGGTCTTGCTCAGGCGTTCGAGATACAGGGGCGCGACGGTCTCGTTGGAAACGATGGCAACCTGCCGCCCGGCGATGTGCGGCGCCAGCAGCTCGGGCTGGTCCAGCAGGCCTTCGCCAATGTAGATCGGGTAGCTACGCTCGCCCAGGTCGACCTTTAGTGTCTGCATGTATCCCCACAATGTACTTGGGCGCGGCGCCGTTCAGGCACCCGCGCGGTAACGTTGAACCTCGCCTCGGCGCTGGTGGCCGAGAATAGTCCCGGGCTAACGGGGCGGCAACTGCTGCAAGCGCTCGAGAATATCGATCACCACCATGCGTGGCGGCCGCTCGTCGGTTTCCACCACCAGGTCGGCGATCTCACGATAAAGCGGGTCGCGGGTTTCCAGCAGGGCGCGCAACGTCGCCTCGGGGTTGGCGGTGCGCAGCAGGGGGCGATTACGATCGCGCGCGGTGCGGCCAACCTGCTGTTCCACAGAAGCATGCAGATAGATCACCCGGCCACCCTTGTGCAGGGCCTGGCGGTTGGCTTCGCGCATTACCGCGCCACCGCCGGTCGCCAGGACCACGCCGTCGAGTGCGCACAGCTCGGCGATCATCGCCTGCTCACGGTCACGGAAACCCGGCTCGCCTTCCTTGTCGAAAATCCACGGGATGTTGGCACCGCATCGCAGTTCGATTTCCTTGTCGGAATCCTTGAACAGCAAGCGCAGCTCTTTGGCCAATAGGCGTCCGATGGTGCTTTTACCAGCGCCCATGGGTCCCACAAGTATCAAATTTCGCACAGAATCAACGACTCACAGCAATCGCCTGGTCACTCATGATACGCGGAGTCAGGAAGACCAGCAGCTCGGATTTTTTCTCTTGTAATGCATCGCGTCGAAACAGCCGCCCAACATACGGCAGATCGCCGAAAAATGGCACCTTGTCGACCACATTGTTTTGCGAAGTCGAGTACACGCCACCGATAACGATCGTTTCACCGTCCACCACGCGAACCTTGGCATTGACCTCGTTCTTGCGGATCGGCGGTACGTTGTTCAAGGCATTGACGTAATCCGGCTCGTCCTTGGTCACCCTGACGGTCATGATTACCTTGTTGTCCGGGGTGATCTGCGGGGTCACCTCCAGCGACAGCGAGGCTTCGCGGAACGCTACCGAGGTTGCGCCGCTTTTGCTGGTTTCCTGGTACGGCACCTCGGTACCCTTGAGAATCCTGGCCGTTTCCTTGTCAGCCGTGACCACCTTGGGCTGCGAAATGATTTCGCCGTTGCCGCTCTTTTCCATGGCACTGAGTTCCAGGTCGAGCAGCACGTCGCCACGCAGCACGCCCAGGCCGATACTGCCGCCCACCCGCTCCACCCCGAGATCGACGAACAGGTCCTTGCCCGGCCGAGGGTCCTCAATGTAAAGCGGCCCACCCCAGCGCACCCCCAGGCTTTTTTCGTAATCGACATTGGCTTCGACGATACGCGCCTCGATCGCTACCTGGCGCACCGGCACATCCAGTTGCTCCACCAGTTGCCTCAGCTCGGCAAGGCGGTCGGCCGGCTGGTGCACCACCAGCGTGTTGGTGCGCTCATCGACACTGAGGCTGCCCCGACCGGTGAGGATGCCGTCATCCGCCAGGCTCGCCAGCAGCAGCTCCGCAAGTTCGGCGGCCTTGGCGTGATGGATGGGCAACAGCTCTCGGCGCAACGGCTGCAACTGCGCATCCAGCGCCTGACCCACACGGGCATCGACAGACTGCGCGGCGAACTCGGCCGCAGGCGCCACAAGCAGCACATTACCCTCCTGGCGCCGGGCCAGGCCCTTGCTGCGCAGCACCAGGTCCAGCGCCTGGTCCCATGGCACATCCTGCAAGCGCAAGGTGACGCTACCCTGCACGGCATCGCTGGCGACCAGGTTTACCCCGGCATAGTCAGCCAGCACCTGCAGCACCGAGCGCACTTCCACATCCTGGAAGTTCAGCGACAGAGGTTCACCCTGGTAGGGCGTCGCCGACGCCAGCGGGACCGGCAGCAGGGCTGCCAGCATCCATTTCATCAATGTTTTCATCGTCGTCCGAGGCCTCCGTGCCCAAGTGCTTTGCGAGCGTGATGAACGCCGTACGTTCATGCCACTCCCCTGCGATGAACAGCCGTTCGAGTACTTCGACCTGGGCTTGATCAACCCTCGCCACCACCCCCTGGTCACGCCCGACTCGGTCCCCAGGGCGCACGCGATAGAGTCTGCCAGCAGCCACCAGCAGTGCTTCGTGTTCCGCCCCACGCGACAGGCTGCCGACCATCTCCAGTTGCGCCAAAGGCACGCCGGCCAACCCGCTGACCGTCAATCGCTTCGCCCCAGGCGCAAACGGGTCGACTGGCGGCGCGGCCATCACGCCCCTGGCCGGCATGCGCGCATACATCGCAGGCTCCGGCACTGGCGCCAGCGCCTGAAAGGCATCAACCCGCAACTGCAGGCGCAGCAGGCCAGGCTTGCCATCTACTGCAGCCAACTGCAGGTCACCACTGCGTAGCACACGCGCTTGGCCCAACCAGTCGCCCAGCCACTGACGCAGGGCCGCGTAACGCCCCACCACCTGAAGCTCCAGCGGCACCTTGCGAAAGCCGGCCTGCTGTTCGTCTTCATGTACATCGAAGCGCTCGATGAGCAAGCCGTGCGCATGCCCCGACGCCGCCAGGCGCTCGAGCAGGTCACTCATGCCCTCCCCGGCTGCCAGGTGCCAGTACGCCTCCCGCAAGCGTCGCTCGGCAATGGCCACAGACGCGTGGAGTTGCTCCAGCTCGGCCAGCTGCACCTCGCCGGCTGAATGCTGCTCGTGCAACTCGGCATGCCGAGCCTCCTCCCGCGCCTGCTGCTGCAGTGCTGCAGGGAGAAGTATGGCGCAGCCCAGGCCGAACAACGCCAAGGCCACCAGCACGGGCGCCAGCTGCCTGAAGCGGCTGGAGCGCTCGGCCACGGCCAACCAGCCGAGCACCTGCGCAGCATTCACGACCAGAACGCCGAAACGCGCGCACCCAGCAGGAATTCATCGCCGCCCGGCAGGCTCCTGATGCGCTTGAGCTCCAGACCGACCAGCGCGCCGGAGCGGCTCAGGTCACGCATGAACTGCGCGACCACGGCGCCCGAGGTGGCCAGCCCGGTCATCTGCAGGTTGCCGTCTTCCAGGCTGAGGTCGAGCAATTGCACACCCACTGGCAACGCCCGCTCGAGGTCAGCAAACACCCCGGCCAGCACATCCTGGTGGGCACGCAGGCCCTCCAGCGCCACCGCACGTGCCAGTAGCGCCTCGTGCTGCGCACGCACATCGGCCAGCGGCTGCAATTGCTCGCCCAACACCTCAAGTGCTGCCTGGTGTCGGGTATTGGCCAGCGCCTGCTGCTGCCCGCGCTGGCGGGCCAGCTGGTCGATCAGCGTCACGCCACACAGGGCCAGCAGCGCTCCGGCGACCAGCTGCCTTCGAAAAGACCGCAACGCAGCCCGGCGTTGCCGTTCGCGCCAAGGCAGAAGATTCAGCCGCATCATCGGCGCAACCCTCCCAGAGCCAGGGCGCACGCCAGGATCATCGCGCCATCGACATGTTCCAGGCGCGCCAGATCGGGTACCAGGCGACACGGCAGGTTCAACCGGGAGCCGAGGCTCTGCAACTGCCCCGGTTCGATAGGGGAACGGCTGGCAATCAACAGGCAATCGGGCAAAGGCTCACTGGCGAGCAAGGCCAGCAAGCGCTCCGGCAGCGCTCCCGCTATCGTCGACAGGCCCAGGCTCAGCTCACGCCGCTGCTGAGGCCGGCCCGACTGCCAGCCATGAAGGGTGGTGCTTTGCGCCTCGATACGCAGCAGCGCCGAGCGCTGCTGCCTGTCCAGTGGCAGCATGCGCCCCAAGGCAATGCTGTCGACCTCAACGGCCTCCAGTTGCAACCCGGCCTCCTCGATGATGCTTTCAAGTGGCGCCAGTGCACTCTGCCGGCACGCAGCTACCATCACCTCAGCGCAGCCTGGCTCGACGCTAGAGCCTCCCAGAACCTGAAAATCCAGGGCCAGGTCTTCCAGCGGAAATGGAAACAGCCGTTCGGCGTCAGCCAGCAACTGCGCCTCCATTTCTGGCCCACCCTGTTCCACCGGCAGATGGCACACTTTGCAGATCACCTGGTTGCCCGGCAGTGCCAGCGCGACCCTGCGCTGCCTGAGGCCGCTGCGTCGGTAGGCCCGCCTCAAGGCAGCCGCCACGGCGCCAGGTTCTGCCACCCAATCACTGCCAGCCGGTGATTCGAACGGTTCTTGTACCGAGGCAAGCACCCGGCAGCGCCGGTTACGCCGCTGCAATTGCACAATCCGAACGGAGTCAGGGGCGATTTCCACCCCCAAGAGTGAACCGGCATCCTTGCCGAAGCGTCCTAGCATCGTGGCATCCTTGTTGTCTGTCGCCGCCGTCTGTCGCGACTACCTGCCCCAACCCCGCGTCAACACTAGGCCGCGCCGCCCCATCGAGGCGACGGGCAGCCTGGCCGGTAACCCGGAGAGGCGAAAAAATGCTTATAATGCCCAGCGTTTTTTGGTCCGCCGGACCTGCGTGCAATCCACTCCCAACCTGGACACCGAAAAGCCTTGATACGTCTGCTGAAGTTCTTCTGGTGGTCTTCCGTCGCAGTCATCTGCGCGCTCGTACTCGGTGTGAGCGGTGCGTTTCTGTATCTTAGCCCCAGCCTGCCCTCGGTCGAATCGCTCAGAAGCATCCAGTTGCAGATCCCCCTCAGGGTGTACAGCAGCGACGGCAAGCTGATTGCCGAGTTTGGCGAAATGCGTCGGTCGCCGATCCGCTTTGCGGAAATTCCCCCACAATTCATACAGGCGCTTCTGTCAGCCGAGGACGACAATTTCCTCAACCACTACGGTGTCGACCCCAGCAGCCTGATGCGCGCCGCAACCCAGCTGGTGAAAACCGGCCACATCCAGACCGGCGGCAGCACCATCACCATGCAGGTGGCGAAGAACTTCTTCCTCACCAGCGAGCGCAGCTTCTCGCGCAAGACCAACGAAATTCTGCTGGCGCTGCAGATCGAACGTGAGCTGACCAAGGACGAGATCCTCGAGCTGTACGTGAACAAGATCTACCTGGGCAACCGCGCGTACGGTATCGATGCCGCTGCGCAGGTGTACTACGGCAAGTCGATCCGCGACGTGAGCCTGGCGCAGATGGCGATGATCGCCGGCCTGCCCAAGGCCCCCTCTCGCTTCAACCCGCTGGCCAACCCGGTGCGCGCCAAGGAGCGCCGCGACTGGATCCTCGGCCGCATGTACAAGCTTGGCAAGATCGACGAAGCCAGCTACCAGGCAGCCCTGGCCGAGCCGCTCAACGCCAGCTACCACGTGCCCACGCCTGAAGTGAATGCGCCTTACATCGCCGAAATGGCCCGCGCCGAAATGGTCGGCCGCTACGGCAGCGACGCCTACACCGAAGGCTTCCGTGTCACCACCACGGTGCCCAGCGACATGCAGGAAATGGCCAACAAGGCCATCCTCAACGGCCTCTCCGACTACGATGAGCGCCACGGCTACCGCGGCCCCGAAGCACGCTTCCCGGGGCGCACCCAGGCGGCCTGGCTGCAGGAACTGGGCAAGCAGCGCAGCCTTGGCGGCCTGGAGCCGGCCATCGTCACCCAGGTCGAAAAAACCGGCCTCAAGGTGCTGACCCGCAGCGGCCAGGAAGAGCTGGTGGCCTGGGACACCATGAAATGGGCGCGCCCGTTCATCAATAGCAACTCCCAGGGCCGTGCGCCGCAGTCGCCGGCAGACGTGGCCCAGGTCGGTGACCTGGTGCGCCTGCAGCGCCTTGAGGATGGCAAGTTCAAGTTCAGCCAGGTGCCTGGCGCGCAGAGCGCGCTGGTCACCCTCGACCCTTACAACGGCGCCATCCGCGCCCTGGTCGGCGGCTTCTCGTTCGAGCAGAGCAACTACAACCGCGCCATGCAGGCCAAGCGGCAGCCGGGCTCGAGCTTCAAACCGTTCATCTACAGCGCCGCCCTGGACAGTGGCTACACCGCATCCAGCCTGGTCAACGATGCACCGATCGTCTTCGTCGACGAGTACCTGGACAAGGTCTGGCGACCGAAGAACGACACCAACACCTTCCTCGGCCCGATCCGCATGCGCGAAGCGCTGTACAAGTCGCGCAACCTGGTGTCGATCCGCCTGCTGCAGGCCATGGGCGTGGACCGCACCATCGACTACATCGCCAAGTTCGGTTTCAACAAGCAGGACCTGCCACGCAACCTGTCGCTGGCACTGGGCACCGCTACCCTGACCCCGATGGAAATCGCCACTGGCTGGAGCACCTTTGCCAACGGCGGCTACAAGATCACCCCGTACCTGATCGAGCGCATCGAAAGCCGCAGCGGCGAGACGCTGTTTACCGCCAACCCGGCCCGCGTACCACAAGGTGCCGAGGACCAGGCGGGTGTGGCCGCGCCCGAACAGCCGATCAGCACCGCCGCCATGCCGGGCGAGGCACCCGCCGCCTTCGGCCAGGTAGCGCCTGCACCGCAGGCGCCGGCTGTGGCCGAGCAGATAGTCGACGGGCGTACCACCTACATCCTCACCAGCATGCTGCAGGACGTGATCAAGCGCGGTACCGGCCGCCGGGCGCTGGCCTTGGGCCGCACCGATCTGGCAGGCAAGACCGGTACCACCAACGAATCCAAGGACGCCTGGTTCTCCGGCTACAACGCCGACTACGTGACCACCGTCTGGGTCGGTTTCGACCAGCCCGAAACCCTTGGGCGCCGCGAGTACGGCGGCACGGCGGCACTGCCGATCTGGATGAGCTTCATGGGCGCGGCGCTCAAGGACAAGCCTGCGCATGCGCCAGCAGAGCCGGAAGGCATCCTCAGCCTGCGCGTCGACCCGGTCAGCGGCCGTGCCGCTTCGCCGAGCACGCCGAATGCCTACTTCGAGCTGTTCAAGGCCGAGGATTCGCCGCCGTCGGTGGACGAACTGGGCACTGGCGCAGCACCGGGCAGCCCGTTGCCGGCGGATGAAGCGGCACCGATGGATCTGTTCTGAAGCACAGCGGTTAACGCCGCCCCCTACAAGGGACGGCATCATCAGTGCAGCGTGTAAACAAAAAGCCCCGGCTCATACGAGCCGGGGCTTTTTGTGTCGCCAGGCAGCAATCAGCCTTTGAACACGTCATCCACGCTGGTCAGCGGGTAGTGCTTCGGATACGGCAGGGTAGCCACGCCGGATTCGATGGCGGCCTTGGCCACCGCGTCGGAAACGACGGTGATCAGGCGAGCGTCCAGCGGCTTCGGAATGATGTACTCACGGCCGAACTCCAGGCCTTCCACGCCGTAGGCCTCGCAGACTTCCTTCGGCACTGGCAGCTTGGCCAGGTCTTTCAGGGCGATGGCGGCGGCGATCTTCATTTCTTCGTTGATGCGCTTGGCGCGAACGTCCAGGGCACCACGGAAGATGAACGGGAAGCCCAGTACGTTGTTGACCTGGTTCGGATAGTCGGAACGACCGGTAGCCATGATCACGTCGCTGCGAGTGGCGTGCGCCAGCTCAGGCGAGATTTCCGGGTCCGGGTTCGAGCAGGCGAACACGATCGGGTTGGCAGCCATCGACTTCAGGCCTTCGGCGCTCAGCAGGTTCGGGCCGGACAGGCCTACGAACACGTCGGCACCGTCGAGGGCGTCAGCCAGGGTGCGCTTGTCGGTTGCGTGGGCGAACTGCGCCTTGTACTGGTTCAGGTCGTCACGGCCAGCGTGAATCACGCCGCTGCGGTCGATCATGTAGATGTTCTCGACCTTGGCGCCCATGCTCACCAGGAGCTTCATGCAGGAGATCGCGGCAGCGCCGGCACCCAGGCAGACGATCTTGGCGTCTTCCAGCTTCTTGCCGGCGATTTCCAGGGCGTTGATCATGCCGGCAGCGGTCACGATGGCAGTACCGTGCTGGTCATCGTGGAATACCGGGATGTCGCACTGTTCGATCAGGGTGCGCTCGATTTCGAAGCACTCAGGCGCCTTGATGTCTTCGAGGTTGATGCCACCGAAGGTGATCGAGATGCGGCGAACGGTGTCGATGAAAGCCTGTGGGCTTTCCGATTCCACTTCGATGTCGAACACGTCGATACCAGCGAAACGCTTGAACAGAACACCCTTGCCTTCCATGACCGGCTTGGAAGCCAGTGGGCCGAGGTCACCCAGACCGAGGATGGCGGTGCCGTCGGAAATCACCGCAACCAGGTTGCCTTTGCCGGTGTATTTGTAAGCCAGCTCTGGATCACGGCCGATTTCACGCACGGGCTCAGCAACACCTGGGCTGTAGGCGAGGGCGAGATCACGGGCGGTGGCGGTGGGCTTGGAGAGCTCGACGCTCAGTTTCCCCGGACGAGGTTGAGCGTGATATTCGAGAGCGGCGGTTTTCAGGTCTGACATGGTGGGCATTCCGCTATTTACTGTTCTGACGGACCGCCGAGGATACGCAAAGAGCCGGGGAGCCACAAGACTGGTCGGTCACTTGTGTCAAGGCCTTTAGCCTACGACTTTACGCTATAACCCACGGGGCATACGCCTCACAGTGTGTACAATTTAATAGCGAAATGTCTACATCTTTTAGCCTGAAATGCGCTCCAACATGCCCGGATCGGTCAACGGCAACAGCCAGCGTCGCTGCCCGGGCTTCAGGCCGCCCTTACGGGAACGATCCAGCACCCAGCCACGCGCCTCGACCTGGCGCCCCTTGAGGTTATCGAAGAAGCTGGCGGGGAAGTTGCGCTGCAGACGAGCGGGAACCTGCAGCACCACGGCCCCGTCCAGGTTCAGCCAGACCCCGCCACGGTTGCGCTCCACGCCTTCGATGCGGCCCGCAATGATCGCGAAACCCGACTGCCTCACATCCCCGGCACGCACCACAGGCGAACGACGCCACAGCCCGGAGCCAGCCTTGCGCGCAGCCTGCTCGGCAAGCTGCTGGCAAGCGCTGAGGCGCACATTTGGGGCAACCGCGACGCGATAGCCCAAACCCTCGCTGAGCAACTGTGCCTCGATATTGTCGCCATTGCGGCCGTAGATATGCGCCAGCGTGCGGCCGTATTTGTCCTTGGACTGGACGCCCGGCTCCAGCACGACACGCCCGTCGCTGGCCTTGACCAAGGCCTGCAAACGTTGCCTGGCGGACTCGGCATAGGGCTCGCTGTTGCGCCCGTTGCGGCCGATTTCCGGGGCGTTGATACCGATCAGTCGCACGCTGCGGCCATCGACTAGACGCAAGGTATCGCCATCCACCACCTGCCGTACCGCCACCCACTGTGGGCTGTCCGGCAGCGGGCAGAACGCCAGGGCCGGGAAATGCCAGATGACGCCCATAAAAAAGGCGCCCACAAGGGGCGCCTTTTTTTGCAGCAATGCGAAACCCGAGGGGCTCGCCATGCGCATGATTACTTCTTGGTACCGAACATACCGAAGCGATCGGCGAACTTCTGTACGCGACCACCGGTGTCCAGGACTTTCTGCTTACCGGTGTAGAACGGGTGGCACAGGTTGCAAACGTCGATCGACAGGGTGCTGCCCAGGGTCGAACGGGTTTCAAACTTGTTGCCGCAGCTGCAGGTGACTGCAACTACTTCGTAGTTCGGATGAATATCTGCTTTCATGGTCACTTCCTCGAGCTGCGTGCCGCCACCCAACACCAATTGTTGAATACCGCACGTAATTAGGCGGCGAATAATACCAGAGCATCACGCCAACGCAAGTTGTCGCTTGCACCGACCGTCGTCTGCTAGGCTCGCCAGTCTTTGAAACGCCCTCCGAGACTTTTCGCGTGTCCGACGTCATCCTGCGCCTTGCCCTGCCCTCCCCGCTGCGTCGCCTGTTCGACTACAAGGCGCCGGCAAGCATGGCGCGCCAAGCCTTGACCCCGGGCATGCGCATTCGCGTGCCATTCGGCCGCCGCGAAATGATCGGCGTGCTGGTGGAGGTGTGCGAGCAAAGCGAAGTGCCCGCCGACAAGCTCAAGCCGGCCAGCGCCCTGCTCGACCCGGTGTCGCCGATCCCGCCGTCGCTGTTCAAGTTGTGCCTGTGGACCGCCCAGTACTACCAGCACAGCCTGGGTGACACCCTGAGCTGGGCCTTGCCGACCCTGCTGCGCCAGGGCGAACCCGCCGAGATGCGTCAGGAGCGCTTCTGGCACGTCGCCCCCGACGCCCGCCTGGAAGACCCTCGCATCGCCCGCGCACCGCGCCAGCGCGATGCCCTCAAGACCCTGGCCCAGCACCCGCACGGCGTGGCCCACAGCCTGCTGGCCAAGCTCAACCTGAACAAGGACAGCCTGGACCTGCTGCTGGCCAAGGACCTGGTACAGATCGAGGTCCGCCGCCACCTGCCGGCGCTGCGCCACGAACACTGGCTGGCACAGCCGGAACTACCGCTCAACGAAGAGCAACGCGACGCCTTCGACGCCGTGCGCGAAGGCTTTGGCAGCTTCGGCGCCTTCCTGTTAGCCGGTGTCACCGGCAGCGGCAAGACCGAGGTGTACCTGCAACTGATCCGCGAAACACTGGAGGCGGGCAAGCAGGCCCTGGTGCTGATCCCGGAGATCAACCTCGGCCCTCAGACCCTGGCCCGCTTCGAGCAACGCTTCAACGCCCGCATCGCCCTGCTTCATTCGGCGGTGAACGACCGCGAACGCCTGGATGCCTGGCTGGCAGCCCGGGACGGCGAGGCAGACATCATCATCGGTACCCGCTCGGCGCTGTTCACGCCGATGAAGAACCCCGGCCTGATCATCATCGACGAGGAGCACGACGGCTCCTATAAACAGCAGGAAGGCCTGCGCTACCACGCCCGCGACCTGGCGTTGGTGCGTGCCCATCAGGAAAACGTCCCGATCCTGCTCGGTTCTGCCACGCCATCACTGGAAACCCTGCACAACGCGCTGACCGGCCGCTACCGCCTGCTGCGCATGAACCAGCGCGCTGGCGGCGCCCGCCCGCCGCGGATGCTGCGTCTGGATGTGAAGAGCCTGCCACTGGACAGCGGCATCAGCGGCCCACTGCAGCAGGCCATCCGCCAAACCCTGGAGGCAGGCCAGCAAGTGCTGGTTTTCCTCAACCGCCGCGGTTTCGCCCCGACCTTGCTGTGCCACGACTGCGGCTGGCTGTCCGAATGCCCGCGCTGCGATGCGCGCATGACCGTACACCAGCGCTCCGGCGTGCTGCGCTGCCACCATTGCGGCTATGACGAGCGCCTGCCGCAGCAGTGCCCGCAGTGCAACCACGTTGACCTGCGCCCGGTCGGCGCCGGCACCGAGCGCGCCGAGGAACGCCTGAAAGTGCTGTTCCCTGATTACCCGATCCTGCGTGTGGACCGCGACAGCACGGCACGCAAGGACGCCATGCACAACCTGTTCAGCACCATCCAGCGCGGCCAGCCGAGCATCCTCGTCGGCACCCAGATGCTCGCCAAGGGCCATCACTTCCCGCGGGTGACCCTGGTGGCTATCCTCGATGCCGATGGCGGGCTGTTCTCCGGCGATTTCCGCGCCAGCGAACGCATGGCGC
>NZ_JBNRIJ010000008.1:135684-140122 GCF_053557675.1 Pseudomonas sp. XP1
ACCGAGCAGGGTTACTTCGCCTTCGCCGAACAGGCCCTGGACGAGCGCCGCGCCGCCGGGCTGCCGCCTTACTCACACCTGGCACTGCTGCGCGCCGAAGCGCACAAGCCCGGGCAGGCCGAAGCTTTCCTCGACGAGGCCTGCGCCGCCGCCGAGCGCCTGGTGGCGGAACAGCGCCTGCCTGGCATCGAGCTGCTGGGGCCGGTGCCAGCACCGATGGAGCGTCGCGCCGGGCGCTTCCGGGCGCAACTGTTGATACAGGCCAATACCCGGGCGCCTTTGCATCGACTGATCAGCTCCTGGTTGCTAGTGTTGGAGCAGATGCCGAGCGGGCGCCAGGTGCGTTGGTCGCTGGATGTCGACCCGGTAGACCTGTACTGAATCGACCGGCCTAATCGCCGGCAAGCGAGCTCCCACACGTTGCGCGCGCTCTTCTGCGGGAACTGGCTTGCCGGCGATGAGGCCCTCGAACACAACATGGAACCCTTGATGGTTGCACCCCAAAGGTTGGCAACCCGCCCCCGGCCACGGATAATGCCCAGTTTTTCCACCTGCGCATCCAAGCGCTCCACCGCGCTTGCGGTCGAAAAGAGATCCCCATGAAAGACACCATTCGCCAGCTGATCCAGCAAGCCCTCACCCAACTCGTCACCGACGGTGTGCTGCCTGAAGGGCTGTCGCCGGCGATCCAGGTGGAAAACGCCCGGGACAAGACTCACGGCGACTTCGCCAGCAACATCGCCATGATGCTGGCCAAGCCGGCCGGCATGAAGCCGCGCGACCTGGCCGAGAAACTGATCAATGCCCTGCCGGCCAGCGCCGACATCAGCAAGGTCGAGATCGCCGGCCCCGGCTTCCTCAACTTCTTCCAGAACACCGACGCCCTGGCCAACCGCCTGGATGCCGCACTGGCCGACGCCCACCTGGGCGCGCGCAAGGCCGGCCCTGCGCAAAAGGTCGTGATCGACATGTCGGCACCCAACCTGGCCAAGGAGATGCACGTCGGCCACCTGCGTTCGACCATCATCGGTGACAGCGTGGCGCGCGTGCTGGAGTTTCTCGGCGATGAGGTGATCCGCCAGAACCACGTGGGCGACTGGGGCACCCAGTTCGGCATGCTGCTGGCCTACCTGGAAGAAAACCCGATCACCAGCGACGAACTGTCCGACCTGGAAAACTTCTACCGCGCCGCCAAGAAGCGCTTCGACGAATCCGAAGAGTTCGCCACCCGCGCCCGCGGTCTGGTGGTCAAACTGCAGGCCGGCGACCCGGACTGCATGGCCCTGTGGACGCGCTTCAAGGACATTTCGCTGTCGCACTGCCAGAAGACCTACGAACTGCTCAACGTCAAGCTGACCATGGCCGACGTGATGGGTGAAAGCGCCTACAACGACGACCTGGCCAACGTGGTCGCCGACCTCAAGGCCAAGGGCTTGCTGGTCGAAGACCAGGGTGCACAGTGCGTGTTCCTCGACGAGTTCAAGAACAGCGAAGGCGAACCTCTGCCGGTTATCGTGCAGAAGGCCGACGGCGGCTACCTGTACGCCACCACCGACCTGGCCGCCGTGCGCTATCGCAGCAACGTGCTCAAGGCAGACCGCGCCCTGTACTTCGTCGACCAGCGCCAGGCCCTGCACTTCAACCAAGTGTTCGAAGTTGCACGCCGCGCAGGCTTCGTCGGCCACCCGATGCAGATGGAGCACATGGGCTTCGGCACCATGAACGGCGCCGATGGCCGCCCGTTCAAGACCCGTGACGGCGGCACCGTAAAGCTGATCGACCTGCTCACCGAGGCCAAGGAGCGCGCCTACGCGCTGGTCAAGGAAAAGAACCCGAGCCTGGCCGATGACGAACTGCGACACATCGGCGAAGTGGTGGGCATTGGCGCGGTTAAGTACGCCGACTTGTCCAAGCACCGCACCAGCGACTACAGCTTCAACTTCGAGCTGATGCTCAACTTCGAAGGCAACACCGCGCCTTACCTTCTGTATGCCTACACCCGCGTGGCTGGCGTATTCCGCAAACTGGGCAAGGGCTTCGATGAAGTCGACGGCAACATCGTGCTACAGGCTGCCCATGAGCAGGACCTGGCCGCGCGCCTGGCGCAGTTTGGCGAAATCCTCAACAACGTCGCCGACAAGGGCACACCACACGTACTGTGCAGCTACCTGTACGACCTGGCCGGCCTGTTCTCCAGCTTCTACGAGAACTGCCCGATTCTTGCCGCCGAAACCCCGCAGCAGCAGCAGAGCCGCCTGCGCCTGGCGGCCCTGACCGGTCGCACCCTCAAGCAAGGTCTGGAACTGCTCGGCCTGGAAACCCTGGAGCGCATGTAAGTTGGCTGCCAAGAAAAAACCTGCACCCAAACGCGGCGCCAGCCGCCAGACGGCACCGGCCAAGCAGCCGATCCCCGGTTGGGTATGGCTGGCGGTAGGCCTGACCGTAGGCGCCTTCATCGTGTTCCTGATGAAACTCGAGCCCGGTGGCGAAGACATCAAGCGCACCAAACCCGAGCAGCAGAAGGCGGAAAAAGTGGCCGAAGCCGGCAAACCGGCGCAGACCACCCCGCAGCAGCCGGTGAAGCCGAAGTACGACTTCTACACGTTGCTGCCGGAGTCCGAGGTGATCGTGCCGCCGGAGGCCGTGCCAGAGAAGACGCCACCCGTCCCGGCCCAGCCGGTGACCCCGGTGACGCCGGCCGAAGCGGCGAAGATCGACACGGCGCGAGCTCAGGCTGCGCTTATGGGCCAGACCCCGCCACCGGCACCACCGGTGATCAAGCCGGCGGCAACAACCCAGTTCTTCCTGCAGGCCGGTTCGTTCCGCAAGCAGGCTGATGCCGACAAGGTACGCGCGCAGATCATCCTGCTGGGCCAGTCGGTGAAGGTGGAGTCGGGCACGGTCAAGGACGAAACCTGGTACCGCGTGCTGGTGGGCCCGTTCAGCAACCGCGAGCAGCTGACCGGGGCGCAGAAGCAGCTGGCCGGGGCAGGTTTCAGCAACCTGCTGCTGCAACAGCGGCAGACCCGTCAGTAAAAAAAAAGCCTTGCCGCTTCGGTGCGACAAGGCTTTTTCATAGGCGCTTCCGGCCTCTTCGCGGGTGAACCCGCTCCCACAGGGCTCTATGGTGCCTGTAGGAGCGGGTTCACCCGCGAATAATTTCAGCGCCCCGCATTCCGCTCGGAAACCTGGCTGTTCAGCGTCCAGAAGTCATACAGCACCCCCACAAGGAACAGCCCGCCGGTAAAGAAGTAGATGATCGCGGTGATCCACTTGCCCTGATACAGCCGGTGCAGCCCAAACACCCCCAGGAAGGTCAGCAGGATCCAGGCGATGTTGTAGTCAATGCGCCCGGACTGGAACCTGAGGTCGGCTTCACGGTCCATGGACGGGATCAGGAACAGGTCGATCAACCAGCCGATGCCCAGCAAGCCAAGGGTGAAGAACCAGATGGTGCCGGTTACTGGCTTGCCGTAATAGAAACGATGCGACCCGGTAAAGCCGAAAATCCATAGCAGGTAGCCAATGGTCTTGCTGTGGGTGTCGTGAAACGGCGCCCCTTGTTGATAACTGTTCATTCATAGCCCCCGTGGGTTATCCGAAAATTTTCTAAGAAAAAATGTGACTTTCTTGTCGCAGGCCGACGTACGGCACCTGGACAATCGACCAACGGATCAAAGATTGATCAAAAAGCTGTTATAAAGTTGCGCGCCCAACACATAACTATTCATAAGAGCTTCATCTATGCCGCCTTTACTCAAGACATGGCTGACCCTCTGCCTATTATTGCCCCTGGCCGCCCACGCCACCAATCGTGAGCAACGTCTTCCCAATGGTTTTACCGGCTACACCACCAATGCCTCGGTAAGACATGCACCGGTCAAGCAGACCGCGCTGCGCACCCGCCCAAGCAATGTCGCCAGCAGCCGCAGCGTGCCCGGCGTGCCGGTCGCCGCCATGTCGCCGAAGCAGAGCAGCGACGTGCTCAGCCGTGCGGTGAATGTGCTCGGTACCCCTTATGTCTGGGGCGGCAGCAGCCCGAAGAAAGGCTTCGACTGCAGCGGGCTGGTCAAATACGCCTTCAACGACGTCGCCGACGTCGACCTGCCGCGCACCTCCAATGCCATGGCTCAGGGCCACGGCGTCAAGGTGGCAAAGAGTGACCTGAAGCCAGGTGACCTGATCTTCTTCAACATCAAGAGCCGCCGGGTGAACCACGTTGCCATCTACCTGGGCAACGACCGCTTCATCCATGCTCCACGCCGCGGCAAGCGGGTAAGCATCGATACCTTGAGCAAGCCCTACTGGCAGAAGCATTACGTGGTGGCCAAGCGAGTGCTGCCGAAAGAACAGCAGCAGCTGAACCTGGCCAAGCGCTGATCTGATCAGCCCTCTCCTGTATCGGCCTCTTCGCGGGCACGCCCGCTCCCACAGGTAC
>NZ_JBNRIJ010000008.1:140282-151210 GCF_053557675.1 Pseudomonas sp. XP1
GCATTGCCCCTTCCATCGTCCGCATCCCGTCCGCACCACCCGCCTGCATCACCGAATACAACTGCGCCATCCGTCCTTCCCGAACCAGGTTACGCACCGCTGGCGTTACCACCAGCACTTCCCGCGCAGCAACTCGACCACCGCCCGCACGCCTGACCAGCACCTGCGCCACCACCAGGCGCAACGACTCGGCCAGCATCACCCGCACCAGTGGCTTCTCTTCTGCAGCGAACACCTCCACCAACCGGTCAATGCTGTTGACCGCCGAACGCGTATGCACGGTCGCCAACACCAGGTGCCCGGTCTCGGCCGCACGCAAGGCCAGGCGAATGGTTTCCAGGTCGCGCAGCTCACCGATCATGATCACATCCGGATCCTGGCGCAGGGCACTGCGCAGCCCTTGGGCGAACCCACCGCAATGGCGGCCGACCTCGCGCTGGTTGACCAGGCTGCGCTGGCTGCTGTGGATAACCTCGACAGGGTCTTCGAGGGTGATGATATGCAGAGCCCGATCGCGGTTCAGTTGGTCGAGCAGTGTCGCCAAGGTGCTGGACTTGCCGCTCCCGGTCGGCCCACCAACGAGGATCAAGCCATCGCTGCATTGCGCAACAGCTTGAAACACATCCCCAAGGTCGAGTTCATCGAGTGTGGCGATATGCCCCGGAATCAGGCGAAAGGTGGCCGCAGGGCCATGCAACTGGCGAAACAGATTCAGCCGAAAGCGCCCCAGCATCGGCAGTTCCAGCGCAAGGTCCAGCTCATCACCCTGGGCCCACTGTCGGCGCTGGCCTTCATCCAGCATGGGCGCCATGCCCTCGGTCAAGGCAGCCGGGCCCAAGGTCGGCAGTGCCATGCGCTGCAGCTCGCCATCCAGGCGCAACATCGGTATCTGGCCCGCCGCCAAGTGCAGGTCGGAAGCCCCCGCATCCACGGCCCGGGCCAACAGTTCGGTCACATCCATGAGACTCCCCAAAGGCCTTCAAGTAGGTAGAATGCCGCAACCCCCACAGCTGCCGGCATCAGTCCATGTCCACCCTAGCAGACAACCTTTCCGCTATTTCCGCCCGAATCGCCAGCGCTGCCCAGGCTGCCGGGCGTGATCCGGCCAGCGTCCAGTTGCTGGCCGTGAGCAAGACCAAGCCAGCCAGCGCCATCCGCGAGATCCACGCCGCCGGTGTGTGCGATTTCGGGGAAAACTACCTACAGGAAGCGCTGACAAAGCAGCAGGCTCTCAGCGACCTACCCTTGATCTGGCACTTCATCGGCCCCATTCAGTCGAACAAGACCAAAGCCATTGCCGAGCATTTCGATTGGGTACATTCCGTGGACCGCCTGAAAATCGCCCAGCGCCTGTCGGAGCAGCGCCCGGCCGGGCTGGCGCCACTGAACATCTGCCTGCAGGTGAACGTCAGCGGCGAAGACAGCAAGTCCGGCTGCGCACCCGCCGACCTGCCGACCTTGGCCAAGGCGGTAGCAGCACTGCCCAACCTGCGCCTGCGCGGGCTGATGGCCATCCCGGAACCTACCGATGACCGCGCCGCCCAGGAAGCCGCCTTCGCCACCCTGCGCCAGTTGCAGGAAGGCCTGGGCCTTGGCCTGGACACCCTGTCCATGGGCATGAGCCACGACCTGGAAGCGGCCATCGCACAGGGTGCGACCTGGGTGCGTATCGGTACCGCCCTGTTCGGTGCCCGCGACTACGGGCAGCCCTGATTCCATGCTTTACTCACTCTTTCCCACAAGGACCTGACATGAGCAAGACTCGTATTGCCTTTATCGGCGCCGGCAACATGGCCGCCAGCCTGATCGGTGGTCTGCGTGCCCAGGGCCTGGACGCCTCGCAGATCCGCGCCAGCGACCCGGGCGCCGAGACCCGCAGCCGCATCCAGGCCGAGCACGGCATCGAAACCTTCGAGAGCAACGCCCAGGCCATCGACGGCGCCGACGTCATCGTCCTGGCGGTCAAACCGCAGGTCATGAAAGCCGTGTGCCAGACCCTGCAACCGAACCTGCAGGATGGCCAGCTGATCGTTTCCATCGCCGCCGGCATCACCTGCGCCAGCCTGCAAAGCTGGGTCGGCGCTCGCCCGGTGGTGCGCTGCATGCCCAACACCCCGGCACTGCTGCGCCAGGGCGTAAGCGGCCTGTACGCCACCGCGGAAGTATCCAGCGAACAACGCCAGCAGGCCGAGCAACTGCTGTCGGCCGTGGGGACCGCCCTGTGGCTGGAGCAGGAGCAGCAACTGGACGCCGTGACTGCCGTTTCTGGCAGCGGCCCGGCATACTTCTTCCTGCTGATCGAAGCAATGACCGCGGCAGGCGAAAAGCTTGGTCTGCCACGTGAAACCGCCTCCCAGCTGACCCTGCAGACAGCCCTGGGCGCCGCACGCATGGCGGTTGCCAGCGATGTCGATGCCGCCGAACTGCGCCGGCGTGTCACCTCGCCTGCCGGCACCACCGAAGCGGCGATCAAGTCGTTCCAGGCCAGCGGCTTCGAAGCCATTGTCGAACAGGCGCTGCAGGCTGCGGCTACGCGTTCCGCCGAGCTGGCCGAACAACTGGGCAAATAAGGAGCCTTAGATGAATGCACTGTCCGGCGCCGCGATCTTCGTGGTGCAAACCCTGGTCAGCCTGTATCTGGTGATCGTCCTGCTGCGCTTCGTCCTGCAGCTGGTCAAGGCCAACTTCTACAACCCGCTGTGCCAGTTCGCCGTGCGTGCCACGCAGCCGCTGCTCAAGCCGATTCGCCGGGTCATCCCCAGCGTCGGTGGGCTGGATACCTCTTCGCTGCTGTTGTCGGTGGTCATCCAGGCGCTGCTGATGGCATTCGTGCTGATGGTGACCTACGGCACCTTCGGTGACATCCTGCACCTGCTGATGTGGGCCATCATCGGTATCACCTCACTGTTCCTGAAGATTTTCTGGGTAGCGATGATCGTCATGGTGATCGTGTCCTGGGTTGCTCCCAACAGCCACAACCCGGCAGCCGAACTGGCCTACCAGATCAGCGAACCAGTGCTGGCACCGTTCCGCCGCATCGTGCCCAACCTGGGCGGCATGGACATCTCGCCGATCTTCGCCTTCCTCGCGATCCAGGTGATCCAGTCGTTCGTAATGCCGCCGCTGGCCGCCTACGCCGGCATGCCACAAGAGCTGTGGCGGATGATCTGAGCCTCACCTGACCCTGGTTGCTTCCAGCGGCAAGCCTCTGCTTGCCGCTGGGGGTAGCGCTCTTTAGACTTACGCCTCCGTCAAGCGTGAGCAGGGTCGATGTCCACTGTCTTTCCCGAAGATTCCGTCGGTCTGGTAGTACCGCAAACCGCCCGGTTCGATGAACCGCTGGCACTGGCCTGTGGCCGCTCCCTGGCCAGTTACGAACTGGTCTACGAGACCTATGGCACCCTGAACGCCAGCGCGAGCAACGCCGTGCTGATCTGCCATGCCCTTTCCGGCCACCACCATGCCGCTGGCTACCATGCCGCCACCGACCGCAAGCCGGGCTGGTGGGACAGCTGCATCGGCCCTGGCAAGCCGATCGACACCAACCGCTTCTTCGTGGTCAGCCTGAACAACCTGGGCGGCTGCAACGGCAGCACCGGCCCCAGCAGCGTCAACCCGGCCACCGGCAAGCCCTATGGCGCCGACTTCCCGGTGCTGACCGTGGAAGACTGGGTGCACAGCCAGGTGCGCCTGGCCGAGCGCCTGGGCATCCAGCAGTGGGCTGCCGTGGTCGGAGGCAGCCTGGGTGGCATGCAGGCGCTGCAGTGGACCATCAGCTACCCCGAACGCGTGCGCCATTGCGTCGACATCGCCTCGGCGCCCAAGCTGTCGGCACAGAACATCGCCTTCAACGAAGTGGCACGCCAGGCCATCCTCACCGACCCCGAATTCCATGGTGGTTCGTTCCAGGACCAGGGCGTGATCCCCAAGCGCGGCCTGATGCTGGCGCGCATGGTCGGCCACATCACCTACCTGTCGGACGACTCGATGGGGGAGAAATTCGGCCGTGAGCTGAAGAGCGACAAGCTCAACTACGACTTCCACAGCGTCGAATTCCAGGTCGAGAGCTACCTGCGCTACCAGGGCGAGGAGTTTTCCGGGCGCTTCGACGCGAACACCTACCTGCTGATGACCAAGGCGCTGGACTACTTCGACCCCGCCGCCGCCCAGGGCGGTGACCTGGCGGCCACCCTGGCCCACGTCAAGGCGGATTACTGCATCATGTCGTTCACCACCGACTGGCGCTTCTCCCCGGCCCGTTCGCGCGAGATCGTCGACGCCCTGATGGCCGCGCGCAAGAACGTCTGCTATCTGGAGATCGACTCGCCTTACGGGCACGACGCCTTCCTGATCCCCACGCCTCGCTACATGCAGGGTTTCTCGAACTACATGAACCGCATTGCCATCTGAGGACAGCATGAGAGCCGATCTGGAAATCATCCACGACTGGATCCCCGCCGGCAGCCGGGTACTCGACCTGGGCTGCGGCAGCGGCGAACTGCTGGCCTCGCTGCGCGACCGCAAGCAGGTCACCGGCTATGGCCTGGAGATCGACGCCGACAACATCGCCGCCTGCGTGGCCAAGGGCGTCAACGTCATCGAGCAGGACCTGGACAAGGGCCTGGGCAACTTCGCCAGCAACAGTTTCGACGTGGTGATCATGACCCAGGCCCTGCAGGCCGTGGAGTACCCTGACCGCATCCTCGACGAGATGCTGCGCGTGGGCCGCCAGTGCATCATCACCTTCCCCAACTTCGGCCACTGGCGTTGCCGCTGGTACCTGGCGACCAAAGGCCGCATGCCGGTTTCGGACTTCATGCCGTACACCTGGTACAACACGCCGAACATCCACTTCTGCACCTTCGCCGACTTCGAGGAACTGTGCCACGAGCGCCGCGCAAAGGTGCTCGACCGCCTGGCCGTGGACCACTTGCACCGCAACGGGTGGGGTGGCCGGCTTTGGCCTAATCTTCTAGGTGAGATCGGCATCTACCGCGTCAGCAGCCCGGGCCTGCAAGAACATCAGCTCGCGGTCTGACGCCCACCGGAGGAATCACCCCATGCGTCGCCTAGCCCTGTTCCTGATCAGCCTGTGCCTGGCCCTGCCGGTACTGGCTGCCGATGCTGCCCGCCCCGAGCGCAAGGAAGTGTTTGGCGACGTGACGGTGCACTACAGCGCGTTCACCTCGAGCATGCTGACACCGGAGGTGGCCGCAGCCACCGGCCTGGTACGCAGCAAGAACCAGGGCGTACTCAACATCGCCGTGCTCAAGGCCAACAAGCCCGCCACGGCTGTGGTCAGCGGCACGGTCAAGGACCTGACCGGGCGCAGCAGCCCATTGTCGTTCAAGCAGATCACCGAACAGGGCGCGGTTTACTACATCGCCCAGTTCAAGATCGACCAGGCAGAGACCGTCACCTTCGACCTGAATATCGAAACCGGCGGCATCAGCAACTCCCTCAGCTTCAACCAGGAAGTGTTCCCAGGCGAATGATGAATTTCCAGCAACTCGTATTGGCCAGCCATAACGCCGGCAAACTCAAGGAACTCCAGGCCATGCTCGGCGCGTCCGTGCAGCTGCGCTCGATCGGCGAGTTCAGCCAGGTCGAGCCGGAAGAGACCGGCCTGTCGTTCGTCGAGAACGCCATCCTCAAGGCGCGCAACGCTGCTCGCATTTCCGGTCTGCCGGCCCTGGCCGATGATTCGGGCCTGGCGGTGGACTTCCTCGGCGGCGCGCCAGGCATCTACTCGGCGCGCTATGCCGACGGCAAGGGTGACGCGGCGAATAACGCCAAGCTGCTTGAAGCACTGAAAGACGTGCCTGAAGCCGAGCGCGGCGCACAGTTCGTTTGCGTCCTGGCACTGGTGCGCCACGCCGACGATCCGCTGCCGATCCTGTGCGAAGGCCTGTGGCACGGGCGCATCATGTTCGAGGCCAGTGGCGAGCACGGGTTTGGCTACGACCCGCTGTTCTGGGTACCGGAGCGCAACTGCTCCAGCGCCGACCTGGCCCCTGTGGACAAGAACCAGCTCAGCCACCGCGCCCGCGCCATGGCCCTGCTGCGCCAACGCCTGGGCCTGGCATGATCGAAACGCTGTCCACCCCCGGCGCGGCAAGTTTCACCAGCCTGCCGCCGCTGGCGCTGTACATCCACATCCCGTGGTGCGTACGCAAATGCCCTTACTGCGACTTCAACTCTCACGCTGCCGGGCCTGAACTGCCGGAGGATGCCTACGTCGCCGCCCTGCTGACCGACCTCGACCAGGAACTGGCCGCCGTGCAAGGACGGCCGATCAGCTCGATCTTCTTCGGCGGCGGGACCCCGAGCCTGTTCAGTGCCGACGCCCTTGGCCGGCTGCTGCGTGGCGTGGAACAACGTATCCCGTTTGCGCCGGACATCGAAATCACCCTGGAGGCCAATCCGGGCACGTTCGAGCAGGACAAGTTCAAGGCCTACCGGCAAACCGGCATCAATCGTCTTTCCATTGGTGTGCAAAGTTTCCAGCCAGCCAAACTGCAGGCGCTGGGGCGTATCCACAATGGCGATGAAGCGGTCCGCGCCGCCGGCATGGCGCGCGCCGCCGGCTTCGACAACTTCAACATGGACCTGATGCACGGCCTGCCCGACCAGTCGCTCGCCGATGCGTTGGGTGACCTGCGCCAGGCCATCGACCTGGGGCCGACGCACCTGTCGTGGTACCAGCTGACCGTGGAGCCGAACACGGTGTTCTGGAACCAGCCACCCGAGTTGCCCGAGGACGACATCCTCTGGGACATCCAGGAGGCCGGCCAGGCACTGATGGCCGAGCACGGCTTCCGCCAGTACGAGGTCTCGGCCTATGCCCAGGCTGGGCGCGCTGCCCGGCACAACCTCAACTACTGGCGCTTTGGCGACTTCATCGGCATCGGCGCCGGTGCCCACGGCAAGCTGACCTTCGCCGACGGGCGCATCCTGCGCACCTGGAAAACCCGCCTGCCCAAGGATTACCTGAATCTGGCCAAGCCGTTCAAGGCCGGCGAAAAGCAGCTCCCAGTCGAAGAACTGCCGTTCGAGTTCCTGATGAACGCCCTGCGCCTGACCGATGGGGTGGAAGCCGAACTGTTCACCCAACGCACCGGTTTGCCGCTGGCGCAACTGCATGAGGCACGCCGCGCGGCCGAACAAAAGGGCCTTTTGCAGGTCGAACCGGATCGACTAGTGGCCACGCCAAGGGGCCAGTTGTTCCTCAATGACCTGCTGCAGTATTTCTTGACCTAAGGATGACCCATGGATCTGGTACTTGATTTGCTCGCGACGGTTTCTCGCTGGAGCCGCAGCAACCTGTCGGAGATTTCACTGGCCTTGGTAGGCTGCCTGCTGGTGCTGTTCGGCACCGATATCAAGGGCTGGGTGGAACAGCGCCTGGGCGGCCTGGCGGGCGCCCTGCGCGTACCGTTCATGGCCTTGCTGGTTATGATTGGCAGCGGCGCAGCGCTGATCTATGCCACGCCTTGGGTGGTGAAAGGGCTGAGCCAGTTCAACAACTATGCGCTGGCGCCGGTGTTGCTGGTGGTACTGGTGCTGATCGGGGTGGTGGCGGATCGACGGGGCTGAGCCACGGCCTTGCAGGAGCAACTGTCTTGCTCAAAATTTAAATGCGCGTGCGGTCACTGTGGGAGCGGGCATGCCCGCGAACACCGGCAAAGCCGGTGCCATCCACCGCGTCGCCTGTTTCGCGGGCACGCCCGCTCCCACAGAAGTCCCGAGCGCTCTTGAGCACAGTCATAAAAAAACCGCCCTTCTCAAGGCGGTTTTTTTTCGCCTGCATTTCTGCAGGCATCAGCATATTGAAAGGCCGATCAGCCGATCAATCCACCTTCTCGAACTTCAAATCCCAAACTCCATGCCCCAGCCGCTCGCCGCGGCGCTCGAACTTGGTGATCGGGCGCTCTTCCGGGCGCGGCACGTAGGTACCGTCAGCCGCACGGTTGCGATAGCCCGGGGCAGCGCTCATCACTTCCAGCATGTACTCGGCATACGGCTCCCAGTCGGTGGCCATGTGGAACACGCCACCGGGCTTGAGCTTGCGTCGTACCAGCTCGGCGAACTCCAGCTGGACGATGCGGCGCTTGTGGTGGCGCGCCTTGTGCCATGGGTCGGGGAAGAACAGCATCAGGCGGTCGAGGCTGTTGTCAGCCACGCAGCGGTTCAGCACTTCGATGGCATCGCAGTCATAAACCCGCAGGTTCTTCAGGCCCTGGGTCAACACGCCGTTGAGCAGCGCGCCTACACCCGGACGGTGTACTTCCACACCGATGAAATCCTGTTCAGGCGCGGCAGCAGCCATTTCCAGCAGGGAATGGCCCATGCCGAAGCCGATCTCCAGGGTGCGCGGCGCCGAACGGCCGAACACCTGGTCGTAGTCCACCGGGCTGTCGGCCAGCGGCAGGATGTACAGCGGGCCGCCCTGCTCCAGGCCACGTTGCTGGCCTTCGGTCATGCGCCCGGCGCGCATCACGAAACTCTTGATGCGGCGGTGCGGGCGGGCTTCGCCGTCGGGGGTGATCGGCGTATCGTGCGATTCAGTCATCAGGGGCTCTTACTTGATCAGACCATCCAGCGGCGAAGAGGCGCTGGCATAGAGTTTCTTCGGCATACGGCCGGCCAGGTAGGCCATGCGACCGGCAACGATGGCGTGCTTCATGGCCTCGGCCATCAGCACCGGCTGCTGGGCGTGGGCGATGGCCGAGTTCATCAGCACCGCTTCGCAGCCCATTTCCATGGCGATGGTGGCGTCGGACGCGGTACCCACGCCAGCATCGACCAGCACCGGCACCTTGGATTCCTCCAGGATGATCTGCAGGTTGTAGGGGTTGCAGATACCCAGGCCGGTACCGATCAGGCCAGCCAGCGGCATGACCGCAATGCAGCCGGCTTCGGCCAGCTGGCGGGCGATGATCGGATCGTCGCTGGTGTAGACCATCACATCGAAACCATCCTTGACCAACACTTCGGCGGCCTTGAGGGTTTCGATCACATTGGGAAACAGGGTTTTCTGGTCGGCCAGCACTTCCAGCTTGACCAGGTTGTGGCCATCCAGCAGTTCGCGGGCCAGACGGCAGGTGCGCACGGCTTCGACCGCGTCGTAGCAGCCAGCGGTGTTCGGCAGGATGGTGTAGCGGTCCGGTGGCAGCACATCGAGCAGGTTCGGCTCGCCCGGATTCTGGCCGATATTGGTGCGGCGCACGGCAACGGTGACGATCTCGGCACCCGAGGCTTCGATAGCCAGGCGGGTTTCTTCCATGTCACGGTACTTGCCGGTACCGACCAGCAGGCGCGACTGGAAAGTACGCCCGGCCAGGGTGAAGGGCTTGTCGCTACGAACGTTGCTCATGGTTGTTCCTCGGGAAAAGGTTGCTGGGCTTGCAGGTGAATCGCCGGCCGGAATCAGCCGCCACCGATGGCGTGGACCACTTCGACCTGGTCGCCATCATTCAACAGCGTGCTGTCGTGCTGGCTACGCGGCACGATATCCAGGTTCAGTTCCACCGCGACGCGGCGCCCGGTCAGCTCCAGGCGGGCCAGCAGGGCCGCGACGCTTTCGCCAGCGGGCAATTCGTAAGGTTCACCGTTCAGTTGAATGCGCATGCGCACGGCCACCATTGTTCTTTGGGGCCCGCATTCTAGCGCCGAACCGCCCCGCAACCCAAGGGCGCTGCACGCCATTAGTCGCGATTGTGGACCACTCGGTCAACCGAGCCGCCAGGCTGCCAGGCCCAAGCACAGCCAGCCGGCGAGGAAGCACAGGCCACCAATCGGAGTGATGATGCCCAGCTTGCCCAGGCCGCTGAGGGTCAGCAAGTACAGGCTACCGGAGAACAGCACTATCCCCACGGAAAACAGGCCGCCAGCCCAGCCGACCAGCCGCCCTGGCAGGTGCACCGAGAGAACGGCGACAGCAAAGATGGCCAAGGCATGTACCAACTGGTAGGTCACACCAGTCTGGAAGATCGCCAGATAATCGGCCGTGAGCCGGCTTTTCAGGCCGTGGGCGGCAAATGCACCCAAGGCGACACCGGTGAAGCCGAAAAAGGCGGCAAGCATCAGGAAGCTGCGAAGCATGGGACGACTCCTTGGATCGGGTCTGTATAATGGCCCCTTCCACCCGTACGGCCAAGCCATCGCCATGCTGCCAACCCTTCTCCGCCGCCTCTCCCGCGCCCTGCTCTGGTTCGCTGCCGGCAGCATCGTGCTGGTGCTGGTGTTCCGCTGGGTGCCACCACCCGGTACGGCGCTGATGGTCGAGCGCAAGGTGCAGTCCTGGGTGAATGGCGAGCCGATCGACCTGCAGCGCGACTGGGAGCCGTGGGAGAATATCTCCGATGACCTCAAGGTCGCGGTCATTGCTGGCGAGGACCAGAAGTTCGCCAACCACTGGGGGTTCGACATCCCGGCCATCCAGGCGGCGCTGGCCTACAACGAGCGCGGCGGCAGCATTCGCGGTGCCAGCACCCTGACCCAGCAGGTGGCCAAGAACCTGTTCCTGTGGTCCGGGCGCAGCTGGTTCCGCAAAGGGCTGGAGGCCTGGTTCACCGCGTTGATCGAGCTGTTCTGGTCGAAGGAGCGGATTCTCGAGGTCTACCTGAACAGTGCCGAATGGGGCAAAGGGGTGTTTGGCGCCCAGGCGGCAGCGCGCTACCACTTTGGCGTCGATGCTAGCAGGCTTAGCCGCCAGCAGGCGGCGCAGCTCGCGGCGGTGCTGCCGAGCCCGATCAAGTGGAGCGCCAGCCGGCCGAGTGCCTACGTAGCCAGCCGGGCCAGCTGGATTCGCCGGCAGATGAGCCAGTTGGGCGGGCCCAGCTACCTGATGCAGCTCGACACTTCGCGCAAGCTTTGAGCCTTATGGGGCTGCTGCGCAGCCCATCGCGACACAAGGCCGCTCCTAC
>NZ_JBNRIJ010000008.1:151331-176601 GCF_053557675.1 Pseudomonas sp. XP1
CCGCTCACCCTATCCGGGCCAGCGGCTTTTCCTTGCAGCCAGGGCTCGATCAGGCCGCGATCAGCGCCTTGACCTTGTTCATCGCATTCTTCTCAAGCTGGCGAATCCGCTCAGCCGAAACGTTGTACTTGTCCGCCAGCTCGTGCAACGTGGCCTTCTCCTCTGCCAACCAGCGCTGGTAGAGAATGTCGCGGCTACGTTCGTCCAGCCCTTGCAGTGCTTCGTGCAGGTTGCTGGTGGAGTTGTCGCTCCAGTCGGCATCCTCAAGCTGCACCGCCGGATCGTAGCGGTGGTCTTCCAGGTAATGCGCAGGCGACTGGAAGGCACTGTCGTCGTCAGCTTCCGCTGCCGGGTCGAAGGCCATGTCCTGGCCGCTGAGGCGGCTTTCCATCTCGCGCACTTCACGCGGCTCCACGCCCAGGCTTTCCGCCACGCGGTGCACTTCGTCGTTGTTCAGCCAGGCCAGACGCTTCTTCTGGCTGCGAAGGTTGAAGAACAGCTTGCGCTGGGCCTTGGTGGTGGCCACCTTGACGATGCGCCAGTTGCGCAGGATGAACTCGTGGATCTCTGCCTTGATCCAGTGCACGGCGAACGACACCAGGCGCACGCCCATTTCAGGGTTGAAGCGCTTGACGGCTTTCATCAGGCCGACGTTGCCTTCCTGGATCAGGTCGGCCTGGGCCAGCCCGTAGCCGGCATAGCTACGAGCGATATGTACGACGAAACGCAGGTGGGCCATCACCATTTGACGAGCGGCCTCGACATCCTGCTCATAATAGAGACGCTCGCCCAGATCACGCTCCTGCTCGACAGTCAGCAGCGGAATGCTGTTGACCGTGTGCACGTAGGCTTCCAGGTTTGCACCGGGTACCAGGGCATAGGCAGGTTGCAACGATGTGGTCATTCAAGAACCTCCGACTTACAGAACTCACGCCTTGTGGGCGCTGCCAACATTGACCTGGAACGACGGTACAAGTTCCATAGTGAAGAATTTGTCAATGCTGGCACGTAAAAACTATCGCGGCGCCAGCTCGTTCAGATGGCGGGCCACTGCGATCCATGCACCGATATACCCCAACAGCACCGCTCCGATCAAGAGCGACAGACCATCGGACGCCGGCACCCCGCCCAGGGCGAAGTCGCTGCCGTACAGCCCGGACAGCCCTACCACCGCCTCGTTCAGCCAGTTCAGGCCAAACGCCAGTATGCCCCATGCGATCACACCTGCGCCCAGGCCATACAGTGCGCCCATATAGAGGAAAGGCCGCCGTACGTAGGCGTCTGTGCCACCGACCAGCTTGATCACTTCGATCTCGGTACGGCGGTTTTCAATATGTAGACGAATTGTGTTACCGATTACTAACAGCAGGGCAGATATCAGCATCACGGCCAGGCCGAAGACGAAGCGGTCACCCAGCTTGAGAATGGCCGCCAGGCGCTCGACCCAAACCAGGTCGAGTTGCGCAACTTCCACCCGTGGCAGCTCCGACAGGCGCTGACGCAAGGCTTCCAGGGCCGGTTTGTCAACTTCGGTAGGGGTCACCACTACCACGCCAGGCAGCGGGTTGTCAGGGAGTTCACGCAGGGCTTCGCCCAGGCCGGACTGCTGCTGGAACTCCTCCAGCGCCTGCTCGCGGCTGACATACTGCGCGTCGGCCACGCCGGGCATGCCCTTGATCTCGTCGCGTAGCGCCTCGCCTTCGCGGCTGCTGGCATCAAGCTTGAGGTACAGCGAAATCTGCGCGGCGCGCTGCCACGAGCCGCCAAGCTTCTCGACGTTCTTCAGCAGCAACGACAGGCCCATGGGCATGCTCAGCGCCACCGCCATCACCAGGCAGGTGAAAAAGCTGCCGATCGGCTGCTTGCCCAGCCGGCGCAGGCTGTCAGCCAAGCTGGCACGGTGACTTTCCAGCCAGGCATGCAGCAGCGTGCGGAAATCCGGGCCGTCATCGTCGTCGTGCTTTTTCTTCGCCGGTTGCGGGTCGGCCGGCTTCGGCGCAACCCGCTCGGAAACCTTTGGCGTACGTGTAGTGCTCATTGCCCGGCCTCCCCATCGCCGATCAAGCGGCCGCGCTGCAAGGTCAGCATGCGGTGGCGCATGCGCGCAATCAGTGCCAGGTCGTGGCTGGCGATCAATACCGTGGTACCCAGGCGGTTGATGTCCTCGAACACCCCCATGATCTCCGCGGCCAGGCGCGGATCGAGGTTACCGGTGGGTTCGTCGGCCAGCAGCAGGGCTGGCTGGTGGACGATGGCGCGGGCGATGCCCACCCGCTGCTGCTGCCCGGTGGACAGATCGGCAGGAAACAGCTCGCCCTTGTCGGCCAGCGACACACGCTCCAGCGCCGAGTCCACGCGCTTGGCGACCTCGGCCTTGGACAGGCCGAGAATCTGCAGCGGCAAGGCGATGTTGTTGAACACCGTGCGGTCGAACAACAGCTGGTGGTTCTGGAACACCACGCCGATCTGCCGGCGCAGGAATGGGATCTGCGAATTGCTGATCTGGCCCAGGTCCTGTCCGGCCAGCATCAGCTTGCCGCTGGTCGGGCGTTCCATGGCCAGCAGCAGGCGCAGCAAGGTGCTCTTGCCCGCGCCCGAGTGGCCGGTGACGAACAGGAATTCGCCCCGGCGCGCCCGGAAACTCAGCTCATGCAAACCCACATGACCATTGGGATAGCGCTTGGCAACCTGTTCGAATCGGATCATGTTCAGTCTCGCTCGGCGAACAGAGCCTTGACGAACGGCTCGGCTTCGAAGGTACGCAGGTCGTCGATGCCTTCACCGACACCGATGAAGCGGATCGGCAGCTTGAACTGCTTGGCCAGGGCAAAGATCACCCCGCCCTTGGCAGTGCCGTCCAGCTTGGTCAGGGCCAGGCCGGTCAGTTCGACGCTCTGGTTGAA
Source organism: Pseudomonas sp. XP1 (assembly GCF_053557675.1). NCBI lineage: Bacteria > Pseudomonadati > Pseudomonadota > Gammaproteobacteria > Pseudomonadales > Pseudomonadaceae > Pseudomonas > Pseudomonas sp. XP1. The sequence continues at coordinate 154,235 of NZ_JBNRIJ010000008.1, forward strand.
GTACTTGGCCTGGCTGATGGCATTCTGGCCGGTGCCAGCATCGAGTACCAGCAGCACTTCGTGCGGCGCCTCGGCGTCGAGCTTGCCGATGACCCGGCGGACCTTCTTCAGCTCTTCCATCAGGTTGTCTTTGGTGTGCAGACGGCCAGCGGTGTCGGCGATCAGCACATCGACACCACGAGCCTTGGCGGCCTGTACGGCATCGAAGATCACCGAAGCGGAGTCGGCGCCGGTGTGCTGGGCGATCACCGGTATCTGGTTACGCTCGCCCCACACCTGCAGCTGCTCGACCGCAGCAGCACGGAAGGTGTCGCCAGCAGCCAGCATCACTTTCTTGCCTTCGAGCTGCAGCTTCTTGGCCAGTTTGCCAATGGTGGTGGTCTTGCCGGCGCCGTTCACACCGACCACCAGGATCACATAGGGCTTGTTCTGCGCCTGTACCACCAGCGGCTGCTCGACCGGGCGCAGCAGCGCAGCCAGTTCTTCCTGCAACGACTTGTACAGGGCATCGGCGTCGGCCAGCTGCTTGCGGGCAACCTTCTGGGTAAGGTTCTGGACGATGGTCGAAGTGGCTTCCACGCCAACGTCGGCAGTCAGCAGGCGGGTTTCGATCTCGTCGAGCAGGTCGTCGTCGATGACCTTCTTGCCCAGGAACAGGCTGGCCATGCCCTCGCCGATGCTGGCGCTGGTCTTCGACAGGCCCTGCTTGAGGCGGGCGAAGAAGCCGGGCTTGGCCTGCTCGGCCTGTGCGGCGACCGGGGCTGCAGCCACAGGGGCAGCAGGCTCTGGCGCTGGGCGCTCCGGTATGGCGGGCGGCGCTTTGGGCTCCAGATCCGGCACCAGGGCCACGGGCTCTTCGGCAACCGGCAGCACCAGGTTGCTGACAGGTGCGGCCGATTCGACGACCGGGGCTGGCTCGACCGGCGCCGCCTGCAAGGGCATTGACGCGACCGGCTGCGGTGCAGGTGCCACCAGCGGCGGGGACGCGACCGGCTCGGGTTCAGGGGCCTGCAACGGTTGGGATGCAACCGGTTCGGGGACAGGGGCCTCGACCACCGGGGATTGGACGGGTGCGGCGACCTGCTGCGGTTCTGTCAGCTGCGGAGCCGCAGGGGCCTGAACCGGTTCAGGGGCCTGTGGCACTTCGGCGGTAGAACCCTCGACCGGAGCGGCTGCAGGCTGCTCGACGGCTGGGGGTTCATCCGCGGGCACTTCCGTTGCCACAGGTTGCTGCGGTTTCTTGCGAAACCAGCTGAACAGGCCTTTCTTCTCACCAGCCTCGGCTGGCGCTTTTTTGTCGTCGTTGGAACCAAACATGGAAGACGGCTATCTCAGGGTAGCGATGGGCCAGCTATGGCGCATCGGGAATTCTCTCTACGCAGAACAGACTATCTTGAAGCCGGCTGGTTCATGCGCAACGTTTTGTCTTAGTGTCCTGCGGGCCAGAACGGCGACAGGCATGGTCGCCAGGCAACCGGATCAGTATCCTAGCACCTCCTGGCCCGCCGACGCTAAACCAGCGGGCCGCCGAACAGGTTAAACACCGTATGAATGCTCTAGCCCGCCGCGCCGCTGGCCTGTTGCTCGGCACGCTCTGCCTGCCGCTCGCGGCTTTCGCCGCCGATGTGCAACCCACCCACGAATTCATCCTCGACAACGGCCTGAAAGTAGTCGTGCGCGAGGACCACCGCGCCCCGGTTGTGGTCTCGCAGATCTGGTACAAGGTTGGCTCAAGCTACGAAACCCCTGGCCAGACCGGCTTGTCCCACGCGCTGGAACACATGATGTTCAAGGGCAGCGCCAAGGTCGGCCCTGGCGAGGCCTCACGTATCCTGCGTGACATTGGCGCCGAAGAAAACGCTTTCACCAGCGACGACTACACCGCCTATTACCAGGTACTGGCCCGCGACCGCCTGCCAGTGGCCCTGGAACTGGAGGCCGACCGCCTGGCCAGCCTGCGCCTGCCCGCCGACGAGTTCAGCCGCGAAATCGAGGTAATCAAGGAAGAACGCCGCCTGCGCACCGACGACCAGCCCAACGCCAAGGCGTTCGAGCTGTTCCGCGCCATGGCCTACCCGGCCAGCGGCTACCACACCCCGACCATCGGCTGGATGGCCGACCTGGAGCGCATGAAGGTCGAGGAACTGCGCCACTGGTACGAATCCTGGTACGCCCCCAACAATGCCACCCTGGTGGTGGTCGGCGATGTCACCGCCGATGAGGTCAAAGGCCTGGCGCAAAAGTACTTCGGCAGCATCCCCAAACGTGCCGTGCCGCCGGCCAAGTTGCCGCTCGAACTGGCCGAACCAGGCCAGCGCCAGCTGACCCTGCACGTGCGCACCCAGTTACCGAGCCTGATCTACGGTTTCAACGTACCTGGCCTGTCCACTGCCAAGGAACCGCGTACGGTGCATGCCCTGCGCCTGATCTCGGCGCTGCTCGACGGCGGCTACAGCGCTCGCATGCCGGCACGCCTGGAACGTGGCCAGGAGCTGGTGGCCGGTGCTTCGTCCAGCTACAACGCCTTCACCCGCGGCGACAGCCTGTTCCTGATCTCGGCCACGCCGAACGTGCAGAAGCAGAAAACCCTCGCCGATGTCGAGAAAGGCGTCTGGCAGCTGCTGGATGAACTCAAGACCACCCCTCCAAGCGCCGAAGAGCTGGAGCGCGTACGCGCCCAGGTCATTGCCGGCCTGGTCTACGACCGCGATTCCATCAGCAGCCAGGCCACCACCATCGGCCAGCTGGAAACCGTAGGCCTTTCCTGGAAGCTGATCGACAGCGAACTGGACGAACTCAAGCGCGTTACCCCGCAGGACATCCAGAACGCCGCGCGCACCTACTTCACCCGCGAACGCCTGAGCGTTGCCCATGTATTGCCCGAGGAGTCCGCTCATGAGTGATCGCCGCGCACCACGCCCAACCCTGCTGGCCACGGGCATTCGCGCCCTGGCGCTGGCAGCGGTGCTGGCCGCCCCGGCCATGGCCGACAACGCCGCCAAGGCCGATACCAACGCGGCACGCCCGGCCAACACCTTGCAGTCTCTGGCCGAGCTGGATGGCAAGGCGCCCAGCCGGCGCCAGTTGAACATCCAGCACTGGAACACCGCTGAAGGCGCCCGGGTATTGTTCGTCGAGGCCCGCGAACTGCCGATGTTCGACCTGCGCGTCACCTTCGCTGCCGGCAGCAGCCAGGATGGCGACACGCCAGGCCTGGCCGCCCTGACCAACGCCATGCTCAACGAGGGCGTGGCCGGCAAGGACGTGACTGCCATCGCCGAAGGCTTCGAGGGCCTGGGCGCCGACTTTGGCAACGGTTCCTATCGCGATATGGCCGTGGCCTCGCTACGCAGCCTCAGCGCCAAGGACAAGCGCGAGCCAGCACTCAAGCTGTTCACCGAGGTGACCGGCAAGCCTACCTTCCCCGAGGACGCCTTCAAGCGCATCAAGAACCAGATGCTGGCCGGCTTCGAATACGAGAAGCAGAACCCCGGCAAGGTCGCCAGCAAGGCGTTGTTCGCCAACCTCTACGGCGACCACCCCTACGCACACCCGAGCGATGGCACCGCCGAGAGTATCAATGCCATCAGCCTGGCACAGCTGCGCGCTTTCCATACCAAGGCCTACACTGGCGGCAATGCGGTCATTGCCCTGGTTGGCGACCTCAGCCGTAGCGAGGCCGAAGGCATAGCTGCCCAGGTATCCGCCGGCCTGCCCAAGGGCCCGGCACTGGCAGCACCGGCACAACCCGCTGAAACCTACCCGAGCCTCAACCACATCGATTTTCCGTCGTCACAGACTCACCTGATGCTCGCCGCATTAGGTATCGACCGCCAGGATCCGGATTGGCCAGCGCTGTCGCTGGGCAACCAGATTCTCGGTGGTGGCGCCTTTGGTACCCGATTGATGAGCGAGGTGCGCGAGAAGCGCGGCTTGACCTACGGCGTGTACTCGGCATTCAGCCCGATGCAGGTACGGGGCCCGTTCATGATCAACCTGCAAACCCGTGCCGAGCTGAGCGAAGGCACCCTCAAGCTGGTGCAGGGAATTCTCGCCGACTACCTCAACACCGGCCCTACCCAGCAAGAACTGGACGACGCCAAGCGCGAGTTGGCCGGGAGTTTCCCACTGTCCAATGCAAGCAATGCGAGCATCGTCGGCCAACTGGGCGCCATCGGTTTCTACAACCTGCCACTGACCTGGCTGGAGGACTTCATGCAGCAGTCCCAGGCACTCACGGTCGAGCAGGTCAAGGCAGCCATGAACAAACACCTGTCAGCGGATAAACTGGTGATGGTCACCGTGGGCCCGAAAGTGCCACAGAAGCCGCTGCCTGCCCCCACTGACAAGCCCTCCGAGCAGCCGCTCGGGGTACCGGAGCACTAATGCCAAGATCCACCCCTCCCTCCCGCCCGCAACCGGGCCAAAGCAAGGGCCAGGGCCACCTGCGCATCATCGCCGGCGAATGGCGCAGCCGCCGTCTGGCGGTGCCGGACGGCGAAGGCCTGCGGCCAACGCCCGACCGCGTGCGCGAAACCCTGTTCAACTGGCTGGCGCCCTATATCGAGGGCGCCCGCGTGCTGGACGCCTTTACCGGTAGCGGCGCCCTGGTGCTCGAAGCCCTGTCCCGCGGGGCCGAGGACGCCGTCGCGCTGGACAGCAACCCGGCGGCCATCGCCAACCTGAAGAACAACCTCGAGATCCTGCGCTGTCCGCGCGGGCAAATCCTGCAGACCGACGCCCTGCGCTATCTGCAAGGCCCGGCCAAGCACCAGTTCGACGTGGTATTCCTCGACCCGCCGTTCCACCAGAACCTGCTGGCCGAAACCTGCAACCTGCTGGAACAGAACCAGTGGCTGCGCGAACAGGCGTGGATCTATACCGAAAGCGAGGCGGCACCATCGGCTTTGCAGTTGCCGGGCAACTGGCGCCTGCATCGCGAGAAGAAGACCGGCCAGGTGCATTACGCACTTTGGCAACGGGGTTGACCCTATAACCCTGGGCTGCCGTATTTAGTTACCACAAACCTGCCGCCTTCATGGCTGAAGCTGCTCCTCCGATTCCTGCAGGAGCACTTCAACCATGACCAACCACCACGCCCCACCCGCGCCGGCAGGCTCGGTACACACCTTTACCCTTGCCAACGGCCTGCGCGTCTACCTGCGTGAAGACAACCGCGCACCGCTGGTCAGTGTACAGCTTTGGTACCACGTAGGCTCCAGCTACGAGCCCGAAGGCCACACCGGGCTGTCCCATGCCCTGGAGCATCTGCTGTTCGAAGGCAGCAGCAAACTGGCTCCTGGCCAGTATTCCGCACTCATGAGCCACTTGGGCGGTGACCCGAATGCCTATACCTACGCCGATGCAACGGTCTTTCCGCTGACATTGCCTCGCAACCGCCTGGAGATTGCACTGGAGGCCATGGCCGACGTCATGGCCAGTGCCACCCTGAGCGACGTGCCTTTTGCCCGTGAGTTGGCTGTCGTCATGGCTGAGCGACGCGAGGATATCGACAACAGCCCCTTGGCACTGGCACTTGAACATCACCAGTTGCTGGCCTATGGCGACAGCGGCTATGGCCCCCCAGTGACCGGGCACAAGACCGACCTCGGCCATATGACCCTGGCGGCGGCGCGCACTTGGTACCAGTCCTGGTACCACCCCAACAATGCCACGCTCGCCGTGGCCGGTGACATCGCGCTGGCCCAGCTACAAAAGCTGGTGACACGACACTTTGCAGCGATCCCCGCCAACCGCCTGCCAACACGGCAAATACCAACAATGCCCTCAGGGCAGGTTCGGCGCAGCCAGACCCTGCGCTGGCATGGCCTATACACCGGAGTGGTCGTCAGCTTCAACCTTCCCAGTCAATGCACTGCGCGCTCAAGTTCACAAGCCTACGCGCTGCGCCTACTGCCGGAGATCCTTGCTGAAGGCCACGCCAGTACGCTACAGCGCCTGTTGGTGGTAGACGCTCCGCTACTGCAAGGCCTGAGAGCGACCTATGAGCCTTGGCAGCGCGGTGACAGCCTGCTGACCCTCTACGCGTTCTGCAGCCCACAAGTTACACCGGAGGCTGCCGCAGAAAGGTTGATGCTGGAAATCGAAGCGTTCCGCCAGTCGGCCCCCTCCAAGGAAGACCTTGAACGCGCCAAGGCTCGCCTGCTGGCCAAGCAGCTGTTCGAAAGGGACGACATCGGCAAACAGGCAGAGGCCATCGGCAAACAGGCCGCCTGCGGCCTGGACCCTGTTGCCCTGGACGATGAGCGGCAAGCCATCGAAGCCGTGACAGCCGAGCAGGTAGGTCTGGTTGCGTTGGAGTTCCTGACTGAAGCCCGCGCGGCCATCACCTTCATGCACCACAAGGAGAGCACCGATGAATGACATGATCGAGCGCACGCCGCAGCAGGCTGCAGCCAACGGAAACTACAGTGGCTTGGTCTCGGCCCGGGGTGTTGACCTGGACCAGCTCGAACCCCTTCGGACACAGGTGCAGACGTGGACCACGAAGGCAGGCACAGGCGTGAAGTTCGTCGAAGCCCGCGGGTTGCCTATCGTCGATGTGGTTTTACGGTTCAAGGCCGGCACGACCCAGGACTCCTTGCAACCCGGCCTGGCAGCTTTGACGCTGTACATGCTCGACGAGGGCAGCCGGCGCTACACCGGTGCCCAGCAGGCGGAGCGCATGGAGCGCCTGGGCGCGATCATGGAAAAGCAGATACGCCTGGAGCACGCAACGCTGAGCCTGCGCAGCTTGAGCACGAAAACGATACTCGAGCCGGCCTTGGAAGTGTTTACCGACCTCGTGGCACAGCCTGCTTTCCCCGCGCCGGCACTGGAGAAGATCAAGCGTCAGCTCGTGCAGCACAACGTTTCACGTGAACGGCGCCCCAGCCTCCGGGCGCGCAGCGAGGCGTTTCGACATTTGTTCAAAGGCCATCCCTATGACAACCCGCTGGGCAGCACCATTCAAGGTGTGGACGCCGTCAGCCGTGAGCACTTGCGGGCATTCCACCAACGCGCCTACAGCGCCAGCAACCTGGAAATGGTGCTTGTCGGAGACCTGGCTCTAAGCGAGGCCCAAGCCATCGCGCAACAGATCAGCCAGGCTTTGCCGCAAGGCTGGTCCGCGGTCGACCTGCCAGCCGTCCCGGCAGCGACACCCGCAACCATCAACGTCGAACAGCCCGGTGCCAGCAGTGCTGTGCTGGTGGCACTGCCTATGAACGTCCCCGCCAATGACCCGGAATTCCAAGCCTTGGTCTTGGCCAGTGAAGTGCTGGGTTCAGGCCTCGAATCGCGTCTGATGGTGGAACTGCGCCAACGTCGCGGGCTGACCTACGGCATCTACAGCCATGCCTCGCCGTTGAGTTCCGGTGGGTTGTTCACAATCGAGTGGGAGGTCGCGCCACGCTACGTGCAAGCCACGCAAGAACTGGTAACAGCCGTGCTGCGCGATTTCATCGAGCACGGGCCAACCCAGGCCGAACTAAAGCTGGCACGCAAACAGCTGGCTGGGCAGTTGCTGCGTGGCATCGCGCAGAACAACAGCCTCGCAGCATTGCTTACGGAGATCACCCGGCAAAACCAACCAGAGGACCATCTGAACGGCTACATCGAACGCATCGAAAGGCTGAGCCCGGCGGATATTCGCGCGGTAATGCAACGCCGGCTTGACCTGAACTACAAGGTGTTGGTCAGTGTCGGCCCACGTGTCGTCCAGCAGCAGCTGCCAGCCACCGACCAATAGCCCAGGTACAGTGGCGCTGTTTCATGGCACTCTAGGCAGGCACATCACGAGTTGCCCAGCATGCCCAGCACCAGCGCCACATTCCGCCCGGCCATCGGCCTGTCCAACCCCCACCTGCAAACCCTGTGGGGGCCACTGTGGCGCAAGCTGCCTGAATTGCAGCGCAACCGCGAGCGGCTTTGGCTGGCCGATGGCGACTTCATCGACCTGGACTGGCTCGGCCCGCACCAACCCCACGCGCCATTGGTGATGGTGCTGCACGGCTTGACCGGCTCGTCCCACTCGCCCTACGTCAAAGGCTTGCAGCAAGCGCTGCAAGGCCGCGGCTGGGCCAGCGTGGCGGTGAACTGGCGCGGTTGCTCGGGCGAGCCCAACCTGCTGCCACGCAGCTACCATTCCGGCGCCAGCGAAGACCTGGCCGAAATCGTCAGCCACCTGCGCGCCCAGCGCCCGTTGGCGCCGTTGTATGCGGTGGGTTATTCGCTGGGGGGCAATGTGCTACTGAAATACCTGGGCGAAAGCGGTGTCGCCAGCCAGTTGCAGGCTGCGGTGGCGGTGTCGGTGCCGTTTCGCCTGGACCACTGCGCCGACCGCATCGGCCAGGGCTTTTCAAAGGTATACCAAGCGCATTTCATGCGCGAGATGCTGGCATATGTGCAGGTCAAACAGCGGCACTTCCATGACAAGGGCCAGCATGAACGGCTGGCGACGCTGCAACGGCTGGGGCCGCTGGGCGGCCTGCGCACGTTCTGGGATTTTGACGGCAAGGTCACCGCACCACTGAACGGTTTTCGTGATGCGCACGACTACTACCGCCGCTCATCGAGCCATTTCTTCCTCGGCCAGAACCGCACGCCGACGCTGATCATCCACTCCAGCGATGACCCTTTCGTCTCCGGCCACAGCCTGCCCGCGCCCCGCGAACTGGCACCGCAGACCCGCTTCGAACTGCACAGCCGCGGCGGCCATGTGGGCTTTGTCGACGGCAGCCTGCGCAACCCGGGGTATTACCTGGAGCGGCGGATTCCACAGTGGTTGGTGGAGGGCCAGTAGGAACTGCGGTTTTCATTGGCAGTACCGGCCTCATCGCCGGCATGCTTACTCGCCAGTGGCTACGCCATGCTGCGGATCGTTGATCCACTCACTCCACGACCCGGCATACAGCTTGCCCAGCGGGTACCCGGCCAACGCCAGGGCAAACAGGTTATGACATGCCGTCACCCCTGACCCGCAATACGCCACCAACTGCTCCGGCGCCCGCCCGGCCAGCATTTCGGCAAAGCGCTGTTTTAGCTGGTCCGGCGGCAGAAAACGCCCATCAGCCCCCAGGTTGTCCGTGAACGCCGCGCACTGCGCCCCGGGAATATGCCCCGCCACCGGGTCGATCGGCTCCACTTCACCACGGAAACGCGGCAAGGCACGCGCATCGATCAAGGTCAGGTCTGCGTTACCCAAGCGCTTGCCCAGGTGCTCGGCATCGATCAGCAGCTTGCCGTCCGGCTCACCGTTGAAGGTGCCTTCCCGCTTGAGCGGCGGGTCCAGGCTGAGCGGCAGGTGCGCCGCATGCCAGGCCTTCAGGCCACCGTCGAGGATCGCCACGCCGCTGCGCTTGCCCAGCCAGGCCAGCAGCCACCAGGCACGGGCAGCAAAAGCGCCAGGGCCGTCGTCGTACAGCACCACCTCGCTGTCATCGTCCAGGCCCCACTCACGCAGGCGCTCGACCAACCGGCGCGCATCCGGCAATGGGTGACGCCCGGTGCGTCCCTTGCTCACAGGCCCGCTGAGGTCACGCTCCAGGTCGGCAAAATGCGCCCCGGCAATATGCCCCTGGGCATAGCTGCGTTGGCCATAGTCCACATCCTCGAGGGCAAAGCGGCAGTCGAGGATCACCAACTTGGGCGAGCCCAGACGCTCGGCCAACTGCTGCGGGGTGATCAATTGCGCAAGGGGCATGACAATCTCCTGATCGATGGCACTATCGATAGCACTGAGGCCCTGGGTTAGTGCTCCAGGGCCTGGTTGAACGGTACATGGAATTCCTGGCACAGGGCGTCCACGGCATTGCGGGCGTTGTCGGTGACGAAGCCGAGCTCCAGCACCAGCACCTGGTAGACGCCGCGCTTGAAGGCTTCTTCACCCAGGTGCGCGGAATGCTCACGCGTGGTGCTGAGAAAACGTACCCAGGACGTCAACACGATCCAGGCATTGATGGTCAGCGATTCGATCTGCGCCGGTGCCATGGCCAGGATGCCTGCCTCGACAAAGCCGCGGTAGATCGCCTGGCCCTGGCGCAGGCAGCGCTCGGAAAAACGCCGATAACGGGCGGCCAGCTCCGAGTCGCTGTCCAGCAGGTGCTCCAGGTCGCGGTGCAGAAAACGGTAGTTCCACATCGCCGCCAGCAGGGCCTTGAGGTAGAAGCGCTTGTCCTCCACGGTCGCCGCGCGGCCTTGCGGCGGGCGCAGGAAGCTGTCCACCAGTTCTTCGTACTGGCTGAACAGCAAAGCGATGATCGCCTGCTTGTTGGGGAAGTGGTAATACAGGTTGCCGGGCGAAATTTCCATGTGCGCGGCAATGTGATTGGTACTGACGCTGCGTTCGCCCTGCTGGTTGAACAGCTCGAGGCTGTTCTGCACGATGCGCTCTCGGGTCTTCATGCGCGGGGCCATGCTCAGCTCCCAGTCTGCGGGCCTTCATCAAAGGGTCATCTTACGGCGTATTGGCGGTGGAATGCACCGCTCGACAACGCGGAAAAATTCGCACCATCGTACAAATTAGAGTATAGGCTCTAGTGATTCCCTGCCCGGACTCGAAGCCGCCATGAACTCGCCCAGTGCCTTGCCCCCTGTGCAATCCGACCTCGACCTTGCGGCGACGTTCGCCACCCAGCGCCAGGCCTTTGCCGGCAACCCCTTGCCAGCGGCGGCGCAGCGGCGCCAATGGCTGAAAAGCCTGCGGGAAGCCTTGCTGGCCGGCCAAGCCGAACTGATCGAGGCAATCGGCCAGGACTTTGAGGGGCGCAGCGCCGACGAGACCCTGCTGGCCGAGGTGCTGCCCTCGGTGCAAGGCCTGCGCCACGCCGAAAAGCACCTGCAGCGCTGGATGCGCGCCAGCCGGCGCAAGGTCGGCCTGGCCTTCCAGCCGGCCAGCGCGCAGGTGCACTACCAACCCCTGGGGGTGGTCGGCATCATCGTGCCGTGGAACTACCCGCTGTTCCTTGCCATCGGCCCGCTGACCTGTGCCCTGGCCGCCGGCAACCGGGTCATGCTCAAGCTCAGCGAAGCCACGCCTGCCACTGGTCTGGCACTCAAGCAACTGTTGGAGCAGGTGTTCCCCACCGATCTGGTCAGCGTGGTACTCGGCGAGGTCGAGGTAGGCCAGGCCTTTGCCCGCCTGCCGTTCGATCACCTGCTGTTCACCGGCGCCACCAGCGTGGGGCGCCAGGTAATGCTGGCTGCGGCGCATAACCTGACCCCCGTCACCCTGGAGCTGGGTGGCAAGTCGCCAGCCATCGTCTCGGCCGACGTACCGCTGGACAGCGCCGCCGAACGCATCGCATTCGGCAAGGCCCTCAACGCCGGCCAGACCTGCGTCGCCCCTGACTACGTGCTGGTGCCACGCGAGCGCCTGGAGGCCTTCAGCGACGCTTACCAGCGTGCCGTACGCAGGCTGTACCCGCGCATTACCGACAACCCCGACTACACCGCCATCATCAACCAGCGCCGGCTGCAGCGCTTGCAGCATCTACTGGACGATGCCCACGCCAAAGGTGCGCAGGTACTCGACCTGTACCCCGGTGAAACCCGCCAGGGCCGGCGCCTGCCACCCCACCTCCTACTGGGGGTGAACGACGGCATGCAGGTGATGCAAGAAGAAATCTTCGGCCCGCTACTGCCGCTGGTACCCTACGACAGCCTCGAGCAGGCACTGGCATACATCAACCAGCGCCCGCGCCCGCTGGCTCTGTACTACTTCGGCTATGACCGCGCCGCCCAGGAGCAGGTGCTGCGCCACACCCACTCCGGCGGAGTGTGCCTGAACGACACCCTGCTGCACGTGGCCCAGGATGACTTGCCGTTTGGCGGCATCGGCCCCTCAGGCATGGGCCATTACCATGGTCATGACGGCTTCCTGACCTTCAGCAAGGCCAAGGCGGTGCTGGCCAAGCAACGCTTCAACGCTGCCCGCCTGATCTACCCACCTTATGGCAAAGCCTTGCAGCGCTTGCTCTTCAAGCTTTTCATCCGCTGAGGGCCGGCCCATGCACCGCCGCGAACTGCTGCGCTTCAGCCTTGGCGCAAGCGTCTTTCTGGCGGGTACCAGCCTGGTCGGCTGCAGCGCACAGACAGCCGCAACGGGTTACCAGGTACTGCGCGACGACGACCTGCCGCTGCTGCGCGCGCTGATCCCGGTGGTACTGGCCGGCACCCAGGCCGCCGAGACACTAGTGCTGCATAGCCTCGACCACAAGCTGGCGGCGCTGTCACCAGAAATGCTCAAACTCACCCGGCAGTTGTTAGACGTCCTCAACCTACCGCTCACCCGCGGCCCCTTGACCGGTGTCTGGGGCGCCTGGGAGCAAGCCAGCGCCGCGCAGATCACAGCCTTCCTGCAACGTTGGCAGGACAGCTCGCTGAACCTGCTGCGCATGGGCCACGCCTCGCTGCTGCAGTTGCTGCAGATGGCCTGGTACGAACGCCCCGAATCCTGGGCCGCCTGCGGCTACCCCGGGCCACCGAAAATCTGAAAACAACAAGAGCAGCGCCAATGCCTGTACCCGACCCGTTTCGCCAAGGCCTGGAAAGCGGCTGGATCACCCATGACGCCTCGCGCCTGGAGCACGACCTCACGCTGGAAACCGACGTTGCCGTGATCGGCAGCGGTGCCGGTGGCGCTACCAGCGCGCAAATGCTCAGCACTGCCGGCCTCAAGGTGCTGCTGATCGAAGAAGGCCCGCTGAAGACCAGCAGCGATTTCCACCTGCTGGAAAACGAAGCCTATGCCAGCCTGTACCAGGAAGGCCTGGGCCGCATGAGCAAGGACGGTGCCATCACCATCCTGCAGGGCCGCGCCGTGGGCGGCACCACGCTGGTCAACTGGACCTCCAGCTTTCGCACGCCGCCACAGACCCTGGCGCATTGGGCCGCAGCCCACAACGTGAGCGGGCTGGGCGAGGAGCAAATGCGCCCCTGGTTCGAGCGCATCGAGCAGGAACTGGGCATCACCCCCTGGGCCCTGCCACCGAACGCCAACAACGACGTGCTGCGCCGTGGCTGCGAACAGCTGGGTTACCGCTGGGCGGTGATCCCGCGCAACGTGCGCGGCTGCTGGAACCTGGGCTACTGCGGCATGGGTTGCCCGGTGAATGCCAAGCAGTCGATGCTGGTAACGCGTATTCCCGCCACCCTCGAACAGGGCGGCGAGCTGCTGTACCTGGCTCGGGCCGAGCGCTTCGAACACAACGGCGAGCGCGTCCAGGGCCTGTCATGCCAGGCCCTGGATAGCCAGGGCATACACGCCACAGGTCGGCAGGTCCGCGTTCGCGCGCGTCACTACATCCTTGCCGGTGGCGGCATCAACAGCCCGGCCCTGCTGCTGCGTTCCGACGCGCCCGACCCCCATTGCCGCCTGGGCAAGCGTACCTTCCTGCACCTGGTCAACTTCAGCGCAGCACGCTTCAACGACCGTATCGACCCCTACTATGGCGCCCCGCAGTCCATCTACAGCGACCATTTCCAATGGCAAGGCGGCAGCGACGGCCCGGTTGGCTACAAGCTGGAAGTACCACCGCTGCACCCGGCCCTGGCCAGCACCCTGCTGGGCGGGCACGGCCACGAGAATGCCCGGCGCATGGCCGAACTGCCACATACCCACGTGATGCTGGCGCTGCTGCGTGACGGCTTCCACCCACAAAGCCAGGGCGGGGCCGTGGAGCTGCGCGGCGATGGCTCACCGGTGCTCGATTACCCGGTCACCGACTACCTGCGCGACGGCCTGCGCCGCGCCTACCGCAGCATGGCGCAGATCCAGTTCGCCGCCGGCGCCACCCAGGTCACCCCCCTGCACAGCGATGCCAGCGCCGCGTCCAGCCTGGAGCAGGCCTTGGCCATGATCGACAAATTGCGCCTGGAGCCGTTCCGCACGCGCCTGGGCAGCGCTCACGTGATGGGTGGCTGCGCCCTCGGCGACGACCCGAGCCAGGCGGTATGCGACAGCCTTGGCCGCCATCACCAGCTGGAAAACCTGTCGGTTCACGACGGTTCGCTGTTCCCCACCAGCATCGGCGCCAACCCGCAACTGTCGGTATATGCCATCAGCGCCAGGCTCACCGAAGCGCTGGTAGCCCGCCTGGCACACAGCGCATGACAAGGAACAGGCCCCCTGTCTATAGTGCCATCAGCCGGCCGCATGACTTGGCCGGGGCGCCGTCGCTGCGCTACCATCCGACTCCCCAACGCACTCCAGCCAGGATGACGCGATGAACCGAGTGTTGTACCCGGGTACTTTCGACCCCATTACCAAAGGCCATGGCGATCTGGTCGAGCGCGCCTCGCGGCTATTCGACCACGTGATCATCGCGGTGGCGGCCAGCCCCAAGAAAAACCCGCTGTTCCCGCTGGAACAACGGGTGGAGCTCGCCCGTGAGGTCACCAAGCACCTGCCCAATGTCGAAGTCATCGGCTTCTCCTCGCTGCTGGCGCATTTCGCCAAGGAACAGGGCGCCAACGTCTTCCTGCGTGGTCTGCGTGCGGTGTCCGACTTCGAGTACGAGTTCCAACTGGCGAACATGAACCGGCAACTGGCCCCCGATGTCGAGAGCCTGTTCCTCACGCCTTCGGAGCGCTATTCGTTCATTTCCTCGACCCTGGTCCGGGAAATTGCCGCGCTGGGCGGTGATATCAGCAAGTTCGTCCACCCGGTGGTGGCCGAGGCGCTGACCGAACGCTTCAAGAAATGACCTTTAACGGCTGATCATCGCGCCCGCGTGCACTGCGGGCGCGAATGCGGCACAATTGTGCCCACTGCGTTGAACATGCCCGGGCGCAGAGCCCCGGCCGGAGTCCCCATGTCCCTGATCATCACCGACGATTGCATCAACTGCGACGTCTGCGAACCCGAGTGCCCGAACGAGGCCATCTCTCAAGGCGAAGAGATCTACGTGATCGACCCTAACCTGTGCACCCAGTGCGTGGGCCATTACGACGAGCCGCAATGCCAGCAGGTCTGTCCGGTCGACTGCATCCCGCTGGACGAAGCGCACCCGGAAACCGAAGAAGAGCTGATGGCCAAGTACCGCCGGATTACTGGCAAGGCCTGATATCAGGCCAGCCCTCATCGCCGGCAAGCCAGCCTCCACAGAGAAATCATCGCCCTCGAGGGCTTTGCAGTACATGTGGGAGCTGGCTTGCCGGCGATCGGGCCCCAAGCCTCAGCGCTGGCAGCGCGGGCAATACACACTCGCCCTCTGCCCCAGCTTCACTTCGCGCAACTCCGTGCCGCACACCTTGCACGGCTGCCCGCCCCGCCCGTAAACGAACAATTCCTGCTGGAAGTACCCCGGCTGCCCGTCGCCACCGATGAAGTCGCGCAAGGTCGTGCCGCCCTGCTCGATGGCCGCCGCCAGCACGCGCTTGATCTCGATCGCCAGCTTCAGATAGCGCCCGCGGGAAATCCCGCCCGCTTCTCGACGAGGGTCGATGCCGGCGGCAAACAGCGCCTCGGTGGCGTAGATGTTGCCCACCCCCACCACGACCGCGTTGTCCATGATGAACGGCTTGACCGCCATCGACCGCCCACGGGACAGCTGGAACAGCCGCTCGCCGTCGAACAGGTCGGTCAGCGGTTCCGGCCCAAGGCGCAGCAGCAGTTCGTGGTTTAGCGGGTCCAGGCTCCACAACATCGCGCCAAAGCGGCGCGGGTCGGTGTAGCGCAGCATCAACCCCGACTCCAGCTCGATATCCACATGTTCATGTTTGGCCGCAGGCAAACCCAGCTCGACCAGGCGCAGGTTGCCCGACATGCCCAGGTGACTGATCAGGGTGCCGACCTCGGCATTGATCAACAGATACTTGGCACGCCGCTCGACACTGACGATGCGCTGCCCCGACAGGCGCACATCCAGGTCTTCCGGAATCGGCCAGCGCAGGCGCCGATCACGCACCACCACCCGGCTGACGCGCTGGCCTTCCAGATGGGGCGCAATACCGCGCCGGGTGGTTTCTACTTCTGGCAATTCCGGCATGTGTCAGTGCCCACCCATCTCGCGAATGTTCTGCTTGAGGTTTTCGAAGTCGTATTCCGACAAGCCAATGTAATCGAGCACCAGCGGGCCGACCACATTCCATTCGTGGTCCACGACCTGGTTGCCCAGCACCCGGTGCGATGCGCAGATGTGCTCGGCCATCTTCAGCACCGCCAGCAGGTTTTTGAGCTGGTTCTGCGTATTGCGCGAACTCTCGTCGCGGAACACCGCCAGGGCGTTGTGGTGGTTGGCAATGGCCGCGCTGAGGTGCTCGGGCAAGCGCCAGGACTTGGCCGTGAAATAGCCGACCACAGAATGATTGGTGTTGAACGCGAGGTTTTCGGTGTCGACCACGCGGGTTTCCGCGTCGGCCTTGGCATAGGCCTCTTCCAGTACGTCCATGTAGTCCGGGAAGCGCTTGAGCATCAGCGGCACGCCACAGTCATGGAACAGGCCCAAGGTGTAGGCCTCGTCCGCCGCCTGGACGCCAGTGCGCTTGGCCAGGGTCAGGCAGGTCATCGCCACGTCCTGGGCGGTGTCCCAGAAGCGGTTGAGGGTAACGATGGTCTCGTCGGTCATCTCACCCTTGATCGACTGGGCGTTGATCAGGTTGATGATAGAACGGCTGCCCAGCAGGTTCACCGCGCGCTGGATCGAACCGATCTTGTTGGAAAGGCCGAAATGCGGGGAATTGACCAGCTTGAGCAAGGCACCCGAGAGGCCCGGGTCCTGGGAAATCAGCTTGGCGATGGTTTCCAGGTCCGGGTCAGGCATGTACTGCTCGAACTGCAGGTCCACCATGATCTGCGGTTGCGGCGGGATGGTGATGCCTTGCAAGGCTTGCTGGATTTGTTCGGCGCTGAGTTCTTGGGACATACGTGCACACTCGTTTGGGACCGGCGATTCTAACCCTCCAGACCGGAAAGGGACCAACCACTGAATCATTGCGCCGGAACTTTACTTTATCCATCCGGGCCTCTTGCTCACATTCATCAAAGAAAGGAGCAAGGCCCATGAGTGCAGAACTGAACGGCAAGCGAGTGGCTTTCCTGGTCACTGACGGCTTCGAGCAAGTGGAACTGACAGGCCCTCGAGAAGCCTTGGAACAGAGCGGCGCGGTGGTGGACATCCTCAGCGACAAGGAAGGCACCGTACACGGCTGGAACCACGACCAGCCGGCCGACGCATTCGCCGTTGACGCCACCTTCGAAAGCGCCCACCTGGACCTCTACGATGCCCTGGTCCTGCCCGGCGGCGTGCAAAACTCTGACACGATTCGCTTGATCCCCGCCGCGCAGAAACTGGTGAAAAGCCACGATTCGGCTGGCAAGCCGCTGGCCGTGATCTGCCACGGTGGCTGGTTGCTGGTGTCGTGCGGGTTGGTCAAGGGCAAGAGGCTGACCAGCTACAAGACCCTGCAGGACGACATCCGCAACGCCGGTGGAGACTGGGTAGATGAAGAAGTGGTAGTCGATGGCAACCTGATTACCAGCCGCCAACCCGACGACATTCCGGCGTTCAACCGGCAACTGATCAAGGCATTGGCAGCCTGACTACCGCTCGACGGCATCACATGCTCCTGCGAGGGACGTATGGCCAGGCAGCAGGCTATAATCCCGCTCTTTTTTCCGGAGCGACGTCATGTCCCTGCCCAGCCTACGCCTCAAAGCCAATGCCGACCGCCGCCTGCGCGCCGGCCACCTGTGGGTCTACAGCAACGAAGTCGACGTCAGCGCGACCCCGCTGCAAGGCCTCCAGGCCGGCCAGCAGGCTATTCTCGAGGCGGCCAACGGCAAGCCACTGGGTATCGTCGCACTGAGCCCTAACAACCTGATCTGCGCCCGCCTGCTGTCGCGCGACGCCAAATTGCCGCTGGACAAATCGCTGCTGGTGCATCGCCTGAACGTCGCCCTGTCGCTGCGCCAGCGCCTGTTCGACCAACCGTGCTACCGCCTGGTCTATGGTGACTCCGACCTGTTGCCAGGCCTGGTGGTCGACCGCTTCTTCGACATCCTCGTGGTGCAATTGGCTTCGGCAACGATGGAAGCGCACAAGGACGACGTGATTGCAGCCCTGGTACAGGTGCTCAAGCCAAGCGGCATCCTGTTCAAGAACGACTCCTCCGCGCGTGATGCCGAAGGCCTGCAGCGCTATGTCGAGACCGTCTATGGCGAAGTACCGGACTGGGTGCCGCTGGAAGAAAACGGCGTCAAGTTCGAAGCCCCGGTACGCGAAGGCCAGAAGACCGGCTGGTTCTACGACCACCGCATGAACCGTGCACGCCTGGCGCCGTACGTGAAAGGCAAGCGTGTGCTCGACCTGTTCAGCTACATCGGTGGCTGGGGCGTGCAGGCCGGTGCCTTCGGCGCCAGCGAAGTATTCTGCGTCGATGCCTCGGGCTTTGCCCTGGACGGCGTGGAGCGTAACGCCGCGCTGAACGGCATCAGCGAGAAGCTGACCTGCATCGAAGGCGATGTGTTCGAGGCCCTGCGCGAACTGAAGGCCGCCGAAGAGCGCTTCGACGTGATCATTGCCGACCCACCCGCCTTCATCAAGCGCAAGAAAGACCTGAAGAACGGCGAAGCGGCCTACCGCCGCCTGAACGAGCAGGCCATGCGCATGCTTACCAAGGACGGCATCCTGGTCAGCGCCTCGTGCTCGATGCACCTGCCTGAGGACGACCTGCACAACATCCTGCTGACCAGCGCCCGTCACCTGGACCGCAACCTGCAGTTGCTCGAGCGCGGCGGCCAGGGCCCGGACCACCCGGTGCACCCGGCTATCGCCGAAACCCGCTACATCAAGAGCATCACCTGCCGGTTGCTGCCAAATAGCTGACCGATGACAGCCGGGGGCTTCATGCCCCCGCTTCACATCATATCTGCAATACCTGGGCGCAATCCCGAAATACACCAGCCCCCGCCGCATCGGCAATCCAAATGAAGCAACTCTCGCGGGGGCAAGCCTATCATTTTTGCCAGTAGCCACCTTTTAAAAATTCGAGTGTACTCCCGTCGCGCAATTGATGCTTATCACCGTTGATGTTTCCTATATCCATCGATAAAGGTGGCGACATGACTAGCAAGCCATACCCCCGAACACTGCAAGCTGCGAAAATTGAAGGAGCGACCGCCGAGAACTTCGTTCCACTTGAAGCCCTGCGCAAAGGTATCGACATTGTCATCCCATGGAGTGATGACTTTAGAGCCGGAGGAACTATCAAATTACACCTGTCGGGTGGAGGCTCAGGCACATTTCACGAATTGGATATTGATGAATTTCCCCCGGAGCAGGATCTGCGTGACTATTTCCAACCCGAAGAAATAAGAGACCTCTGGGATAGCAAAGTCGAACTTTACTATTTCGATCAGAATTTGAACAGAAGCCCAATTTCCACTTACAGCTTCGCAGCAGAACTCTACCGCCCACGGGTCCCAGGCATCATCGATAACGAAGGATTACCGTGGTCCCAAGCGGCACAGGGTTTCACAATCAACATCCCTGCTTACGAAGGAGCGTCCGCCGGGGAGCTGATCCGCTTATTCCTGATAGGCCAGCACCCCAATTCAAGCTTCATCCTTGAAACCGAGGTTATCGAGACAGGTGAGCAGACAGTTTTCTTCATAAATGAAACAATATCCTCGGCACTAAGCGGAGGCATGGTGTATCTGCATTACCACGTCATCAACACCACCATAGAAAGAAGCAGTCGCCCACTCTCCTTCATGATGGGAAGCCTAGTAGCAGCCCCCATCGCAAAATACGTCTTGTGGGCCGGAGGCGATATGCCTTTCGTCTTAAACCCCATTGACGAACCGAAGGGAAAGTATCCTTTCATCACAAATTTCGGCCTCTCGCTGGAAAGAGATGATGAAGTCTTCTTCCTGGTACTGGACGACAGATCCCGGCAGAATGAAGTCATTGTGCAGAAAATTAGCACTCCCACGCTCTCCGCAGACTTCCTGGCATCCAAACCTATTATTGATAACTTTAACAATTCGGTCTTCCTGATCGCGACCTTACTACGTCGCCATGGCAAAGTCCTCGCCTCAAACAGCAACTTGGTGAATTTTCCAGAAGATTCCACTAAACAGCGTCCGGCAGCTGGACCGCAAGCTGCAATTGCTCAACCGCGTTAGCCAGGGTCCAGCTCCCGCGAAGATTACCAAGGCTGACCGGGGCGGCCTGTGGGCGCTATAGGCCCGCAGGCCGATTAAGCCACCACCAGCTACCGCAAACCACCGTCCAGACACATCTCCATTCCCTCGCCGCGCCAGCGGTGTAGAATCGGCCTATTCATCGCCAGTCATCCCCGGCGGGTTTATGAGCTCTGCCCAAGCACGCGGCGATCCCGCGCGGTCTTCGGCCCCATCCGTGCCAGTGGCAACCGGCCTGCGGTACAAAGGACAAGAGAAGCTCACTCCCCTTTTTGTTACCTGATTAAGCCGCCAGGAGTGTTTCATGCCTGATTATCGTTCCAAGACTTCCACCCAAGGCCGCAACATGGCCGGCGCCCGTGCCCTTTGGCGCGCCACCGGGATGAAGGACGAAGATTTCAAGAAACCGATCATCGCCATCGCCAACTCGTTCACCCAGTTCGTCCCGGGCCACGTGCACCTGAAGGACCTGGGCCAGCTGGTCGCCCGCGAAATCGAACGCGCCGGTGGCGTGGCCAAGGAATTCAACACCATCGCCGTCGATGACGGCATCGCCATGGGCCACGACGGCATGCTGTACTCGCTGCCAAGCCGCGAGATCATCGCCGACGCCGTGGAGTACATGGTCAACGCCCACTGCGCCGACGCCATCGTGTGCATCTCCAACTGCGACAAGATCACCCCCGGCATGCTGATGGCCGCCCTGCGCCTGAACATCCCGGTAATCTTCGTCTCCGGCGGCCCGATGGAAGCCGGCAAGACCAAGCTGGCAAGCCACGGCCTGGACCTGGTCGACGCCATGGTCATTGCCGCAGACTCCTCGGCTTCCGACGAAAAAGTCGCCGAATACGAGCGCAGCGCCTGCCCGACCTGCGGTTCGTGCTCCGGCATGTTCACCGCCAACTCGATGAACTGCCTGACCGAAGCCCTGGGCCTGGCCCTGCCGGGCAACGGTTCGACCCTGGCCACCCACGCCGACCGCGAACAGCTGTTCCTCACCGCCGGCCGCACCATCGTCGATCTGTGCAAGCGTTACTACGGCGAGAACGATGAGTCGGTACTGCCGCGCAACATCGCCAACTTCAAGGCGTTCGAGAACGCCATGATGCTCGACATCGCCATGGGCGGCTCGACCAACACCATCCTGCACCTGCTGGCCGCCGCCCAGGAAGCCGAGGTGGCGTTCGACCTGCGCGATATCGACCGCCTGTCGCGCAAGGTGCCGCAGCTGTGCAAGGTTGCGCCGAACATCCAGAAATATCACATGGAAGACGTGCACCGTGCCGGCGGCATTTTCAGCATCCTCGGCTCGCTGGCCCGTGGCGGCCTGCTGCACACCGACCTGCCGACCGTGCACAGCCGCAGCATGGAAGAAGCCATCGCCAAATGGGACATCACCCAGACCGATGACGAAGCTGTGCACACCTTCTTCAAGGCCGGCCCTGCCGGCATCCCGACCCAGACCGCGTTCAGCCAGTCGACCCGCTGGCCGAGCCTGGACCTGGACCGTGCCGAAGGCTGCATCCGCAGTGTCGAGCACGCCTATTCGCGGGAAGGCGGCCTGGCCGTGCTGTACGGCAACATCGCGCTGGACGGCTGCGTGGTGAAAACCGCCGGTGTCGACGAGTCGATCCTGGTGTTCGAAGGCACCGCGAAGATCTTCGAGAGCCAGGACAGCGCCGTACGCGGCATCCTCGCCGACGAAGTGAAGGCCGGCGACATCGTGATCATCCGCTACGAAGGCCCGAAAGGTGGCCCGGGCATGCAGGAAATGCTGTACCCGACCTCGTACCTGAAGTCCAAGGGCCTGGGCAAGGCTTGCGCCCTGCTCACCGACGGCCGCTTCTCGGGCGGCACCTCGGGCCTGTCGATCGGCCACGCCTCGCCGGAAGCCGCCGCTGGCGGCGCTATCGGCCTGGTGCGCGACGGCGACAAGGTGCTGATCGACATCCCGAATCGTTCGATCAACCTGCAGGTCAGCGATGAAGAGCTGGCTGAGCGCCGTATCGAGCAGGACAAGAAGGGCTGGAAACCGGCTGAAGTACGCCCACGCAAGGTGACCACCGCGCTGAAGGCCTATGCTTTGCTGGCGACCAGTGCCGACAAGGGCGCGGTGCGTAACAAGGCGATGCTGGAAGGGCTGTAAGGCTCTGACGGTATGAATGAAGAACCGGCGCCCTGGGCGCCGGTTTTTTTATGCCTGTAAGGGCCCTTTCGCGGG
>NZ_JBNRIJ010000008.1:176762-188854 GCF_053557675.1 Pseudomonas sp. XP1
CGGCAGCCCTTCCTTGGCCTGCGCCGCTGCATTCCTGGCAATCATCCCGTTCATCTGGTCCATGTACTTGGCCTTGCGGTTTATCCACAAGTGGATGCCACCTTTGCCCACGTCTACCCCATGGAACTGCATGTAGCCATCACTGGTCGGCGTATCGCCCCCCACCAGCACCGGTTTCTTCCACTCATCGATATAGGTCAGGATCGCCGCCTGCTTGCCTGCCATCCAGGTGGCCGGGGTCCACAGGTACGGGGTCAGCTCCAGCCCCACGTTGGCCTTGGCATCATAGTGCCCGGCGCTGATCTGCTTGCGCGCCGTGGTCAACTGGCCGCTGGCGCGGTCCTTCAGCAGCAAGCTCACGCCAATCACATTCTGCGGCTTCACGTTGTAGCCGTACTTGGGGTCCGACGCGACCATGCGCACCAGCTCCTCGGAAGCAGCGGAAACCACATAGACCTCGATACCGTTCTCCATCAGCTTGTTGTACAGCTCGGCCTGGCCCTTGAAGACCTTGGGCGGCTGTACCTCGATGGCCTTGACCTGGTCCCCTTCGTAATAAGTGGCCGGGATCGGTTTTCCGGAGGCCATCAGCTCATCCACCTGCACCTTCAGCTCCTGCAGGGTAAAGCCGGAGAACACCTGGGCCACCCACGGGTAGCAGACCATGTCGTCCACTTCGCACAGCCGGTAGTAGTAGCTGAACAGGCTTTCCTTGTGCTCGGCGGTGTCCTTGAACGGCATCAGCTTCAACGAGGGGTCGAGCTTGTCGCGGCTCAGCAGGCCCTTGTTTTCCATGAACGGCAGCAAGGCCTCTTCAAGGTCGTAGCGGTAGCTGGTGTTGTCCATGTCGAAAACAGCGTAGTTACCCTTGTTGGCATTGGCGGCAATCATGCTGTCGAGCTGCCTGGCAGCCTCGGCGGGCCAGTGCTTGAGCTCGGTGGCGAAGGTTTCGATACTGAACAGCAGGGACAGGCCGATGGCGACGGCTCTCGGAGCGAACTTCATGTACGAATCTCCTGAAATGACCCAGAAACGCTAGTGCAACAATCCCCGCCGGCAGGCCTTGATAACGACCTCAACGCAGCTGCAAACGCCGTGTTCATTGCAATCCGCGACACGCCGTTATTCCATAAACGACTATGCACATTCCATTTGGGTATAAATTCGTTTGTTTTCAGCCTGTTAGCATTTCCGTTCGCAATCGCTCACAGAGGCGATGCCAATTCTGCTTTTTTCTGCTGGAGCTTCAATGAACCTGCCACTGTCCCTTAACCTGCTGGCGTTCCTGGCCCTGTTGCTGGGCCTGGCACAAACCCGCCGCACCGACTGGAGCCTGGCCAGAAAAGTATTGCTGGGCCTGGTGCTGGGCGTGGTGTTCGGCCTGATACTGCATACCATCTATGGTGCTGGCCACCCTGTGCTCAAGGCCACCATCGCCTGGCTCGACCTGGTCGGCAACGGCTACGTCGGCCTGTTGCAGATGATCGTCATGCCGCTGATCTTCGCCTCGATCCTCAGTGCCGTGGCGCGCCTGCACAATGCCTCGTCGCTGGGCCGCATCAGCGTGCTGAGCATTGGTACCCTGCTGCTGACCACCGCCATCGCCGCGTTGATCGGCATCGTCCTGACCAACCTGTTCGGCCTGAGCGCCGAAGGCCTGGTGGCCGGCGCGCAGGAAAGCGCGCGCATGCAGGTTATCCACAGCGACTACGCCGGCAAGGTCGCCGACCTCAACATCCCGCAACTGCTGCTGTCGTTCATCCCCAGCAACCCGGTAGGTGACCTGGCACGGGCCAAGCCGACCTCGATCATCAGCGTGGTTATCTTTGCCGTCTTCCTCGGCCTGGCCGCGCTGCAGCTGATCAAGGACGATGCCGAGAAAGGCGAACGCGCGCTGTCGGCCATCGACACCCTGCAGGCCTGGGTGATGCGCCTGGTGCGGGTGGTGATGAAGCTGACCCCGTATGGCGTAATGGCGCTGATGACCAAGGTGGTGGCCAGCTCGAACATGGAAGACATCCTCAAGCTGGGCAGCTTCGTGGTGGTGTCGTACTTGGGCCTGGCGCTGATGTTCGTGGTGCACGGCATTATCCTGGCCGCCACCGGCGTGAGCCCGCTGCGCTTCTTCCGCAAGGTGTGGCCGGTGCTGACCTTCGCCTTCACCAGCCGCTCCAGTGCCGCCAGCATTCCGCTTAACATCGAAGCGCAAACCCGCCGCCTGGGCGTACCGCAGTCGATTGCCAGCTTCAGCGCATCGTTCGGTACCACCATTGGCCAGAACGGCTGCGCCGGCCTCTATCCTGCCATGTTGGCGGTGATGGTGGCGCCGGCGGTGGGCATCGATACCTTCGACCCGCTGTGGATCGCCACCCTCGTGGCCATCGTCACCTTGAGTTCGGCAGGTGTTGCCGGCGTAGGTGGCGGTGCGACTTTCGCCGCGCTGATCGTGCTGCCGGCCATGGGCTTGCCGGTGGAGCTGGTGGCGTTGCTGATTTCGGTGGAGCCGCTGATCGACATGGGCCGCACGGCGTTGAACGTGAACGGTTCGATGACCGCAGGGGTGGTGACCAGCCAATTGCTGAAAGAGACCGACAAGGATGTGCTGGCTGGCGATGAACATGCCGAGCTGAGCCACACCTGACATATTCTTGGGGGCGCTTTGCGCCACTTCGCGACACAAGGCCGCTCCTACAAGGAAAACGAGTATCCCCTGTAGGAGCGGCCTCGCGTCGCGATAGGGCTGCAAAGCAGCCCCAACAATCTCAAACCTTGTCCCAGACCTCGAAGTGGTAGGCAGGCTTGCCCTCTTCGATCTGCGCATCGCTCGACACCAGCTTCCACTGGCCCTCATCGAACGCTGGGAACCAGGCATCTCCCTTCGGTGCCAACTCGACCCGCGTCAGGTACATGCGGCTGACCAGCCCTTTCTCCAGCGCCTGCCCATACAGTTGCGCCCCGCCAACCAGCATCAGCTCACCGACGCCCTGCTCACGCGCCCATTGCTCGGCCCGCACCAGCGCTTCTTCCAGCGAGCCAAACACCTCGGCCCCTGCCAGTTCCAGCCCTGCCTGTCGGCTGACCACGATATTCAATCGCCCGGGCAATGGCCTGCCCAGCGAATCCCAGGTCTTGCGTCCCATGATGATCGGCTTGCCCAGGGTAGTGGCCTTGAAGTACTTGAAGTCCCCCGGCAAATGCCAGGGCATGGAGTTGTCGATGCCGATCACGCGGTTCTCGGCGTGAGCCGCGATCAGGCTGAGGGGGAGTGATGTATTCATGCCAGCGAGGATAGCACCGGGCGTGTGGGTTATGCTTCTGCCCTGACCTGTGCAATGGAAGACCTTGTGACCGCACCCACTTCACTGGACAAGCGCTGGCTCACCGAAGCGGTACGCCTGCGCGAGGAACATGCCGGCCCCCTGGAGGACCAGGAAGCCAACCGCCGCGCCCGCCAGGCAGGCGGTGACCTGGCGGCCCGCATCGAAACCCGCGCCCTGTTCCTGGCCGAGCGCGACGGCATCACCACCGCCCTGCGCCACTGGAAACAGGGCGCACGCCTGGCGCTGCTGGCCTTGCTGGTGCTGGCCGTGTTCAGCGGCGCAGGGCTGGCCCTGGCCGCCTTGGGCGACGGGCAGCGCCCGGTGAATGTGTTCTGGGCCCTCGGCAGCCTGCTCGGGCTGAACCTGCTGATGCTGCTGGGCTGGGCCATCGGCTTTGCCCTGAGCGGCGAGCATGGCGCGGGGCTGGGCCGCCTGTGGCTGTGGCTGAGCGAACGCTTTGCCCGTGACGCCAAGGCCGCGCACCTCGCACCGGCGCTGCTGGTGCTGCTGCAACGTCAGCGCCTGAACCGCTGGCTGCTCGGCCTGCTGGTGCATGGGCTGTGGCTGCTGGCAATGATCACCGCGCTGGGCATGCTGCTGGCCTTGCTGGCGACCCGGCGCTATGGCTTTGTCTGGGAAACCACCCTGCTCGCCGCCGACCCGTTCATCCACCTGACCCAGGCCTTGGGCGCGCTACCCTCGTTGCTGGGCTTCACGATACCCGACGAGACCATGATCCGCGCCAGCGGCAACAGCCAGCCGGCCCTGGACCTGGCACGCCAGGCCTGGGCCAGCTGGCTGCTTGGCGTGGTGCTGGTGTACGGCCTGCTGCCGCGCCTGCTGTTGGCCGGGCTGTGCCTGTGGCGCTGGTGCCAAGGCCGCCAACGCCTGACGCTGGACCTCAGCCTGCCCGGCTACGCGCAGCTGCGTGAAGCGCTGATGCCGCGCAGCGAACGCATAGGCGTTCAGGATGCCGCGCCCGAAGCCTTGCCGCAGTTTGCCGCTGGCCAGCTGGAAAGCGGCAGCAGCGGTGCCCTGCTGGTCGGCCTGGAGCTGGACGACCAGCATCCCTGGCCGCCCGCGCTGCCGAAAAGCGTAACCAGTGCCGGCGTGCTCGACAGCCGCGAATCGCGTAACCGCCTGCTCGAACAGCTCAGCCGTTTCCCGCCAGCACGCCTGGCCATCGCTTGCGACCCGCGCCGCTCTCCCGATCGTGGCAGCCTGGCGTTGCTCGCCGAACTGGCACGCAACGCCGGCGCCACCCGTATATGGCTACTGCAGGCTGCACCGGGCGAGGCGCTGGACGCCCAGCGCCTGGGCGATTGGCACGAAGCCCTCGACCGCCTTGGCCTGGCGCATGCCGATACCTCCCCGCTGACCTGGCTGGAGCATGGCCATGACTGAGCCGCTGAAACTGGCCGTGGTCGGCCACACCAACGTCGGCAAGACCTCGCTGCTGCGCACCCTGACCCGCGACGTCGGCTTTGGCGAAGTCTCCCACCGTCCCAGCACCACTCGCCATGTGGAAGGCGCGCGGCTGTCGGTGGACGGCGAACCATTGCTCGAATTGTATGACACCCCGGGCCTGGAAGACGCCATTGCCCTGCTCGACTATCTCGAACGCCTGGAGCGCCCGGGCGAGCGCCTGGACGGCCCGGCCCGCCTCGAACGTTTTTTGCAAGGCAGCGAGGCACGCCAGCGTTTCGAGCAGGAGGCCAAGGTGCTACGCCAGCTGCTGGCCAGCAATGCCGGGTTGTATGTAATCGACGCCCGCGAACCAGTGCTGGCCAAATACCGCGACGAACTGGAAGTGCTGGCCAGTTGCGGCAAGCCGCTGCTACCGGTGCTCAATTTCGTCGCCAGCAGCCAGCATCGTGAACCCGAGTGGCGCGACGCCTTGGCCCGCCTGGGCCTGCATGCGCTGGTGCGCTTCGACAGCGTGGCGCCCCCGGAAGACGGCGAACGCCGCCTGTACGAAAGCTTGGCCTTGCTGCTGGAAGACGCCCGCCCGGCGCTACAACGGTTGATCGATGATCAGCAGGCGCAACGCCTGGCCCGTCAGCGCAGCGGTAAGCGGTTGATTGCCGAACTGCTGCTCGATTGCGCCGCTTGCCGGCGCAGTGTTGAAGCCGAACCTACGGCAGAGGCCAAGGCCATCGAGGCGCTGCGCCAGGATGTACGTCAGCGGGAACAGCGTTGTGTCGAGGCGTTGCTCAAGCTCTATGCCTTCCGCCGTGAGGATGCCAACACCGGAGATCTGCCGTTGCTGGATGGGCGCTGGGGAGATGACTTGTTCAACCCCGAAACGTTGAAATTGCTCGGCGTGCGCCTGGGGAGCGGCGTGGCGGCGGGTGCGGCGGCTGGTGCGGGTGTCGACTTGCTGGTGGGTGGCCTTACCCTCGGCGCTGCCGCCCTGGCCGGCGCCATAGCCGGAGGGGCGCTACAAACTGCGCGCAATTATGGCTCACGGTTAATGGGCAAATTGAAGGGCCAGCGTGAGCTGACGGTGCACGACAGCGTGCTGCGCTTGCTCGCCCTACGCCAGCAGCAGTTGATGGCAGCGCTGGATAGCCGCGGGCATGCCGCGCAGAACAGCATTCGCCTGGGTGAGCTGGGTGAGAAGGCCTGGCGCGAAGGCAAACTGCCCGAGGCCTTGAGCAAAGCGCGCGCGCATCCGCAGTGGTCGACGCTCAATCCTGGGGCACGCGTGAATCAGGCTGAGCGGCAAGAGCAGCTCGAGGCACTGGCTCTGGAAATGTGAGCCCTCATCCCAAGTCTGCTCCCGCATCGTGTACCACAGTAATCGATAACCCATCATCAATTTTAAACACCGTATGGGTTACCTGATGGATCATCAAAGCCCGAGACAAAGTGTATTCGGATACACCATAAAATACTCGACCCTTCGGAAATCACAGACATTGAAGCCTGAGTAGCTTCTCACCGTAGCCGTCACCTCTTCCAATGCCTCATTATAATAAAATTCGACTGTGGCAGTCGCTGTACCGAAACCGTCAACAATCTCCAGCTCGGTAATACCCGGCGCATACAACTGATCAGGGTTACCCGTCAGCGAATATTCGCCCCCAAATGTTCCAAAACTCAAATTTAATGCCGAATTGACTTTCTCATATACCCCAGAAACTTTTTGATAAACATCACCTTTAAAATAAATATTTACATTTCTCAATAAACTGAATGCCTCATTACTTGGAAACCTCCACTCTGAATTTATTTTTTTGGGAGCAGGACATGCCTTCTGAATACCGCCAGCCGGCACATTAACAGTATTGAATTCATGTAATGCCTCTAGCTTCCCTTCCTCAACCGCCGAAGCTTCTGCTGTGGGGTTCACGTCGAGACTAACTCCACCCACGACGTCATCGAAAACTACGTAACTTTTATAAATCTCATTTGTCTCGGAAGAAAAATCAACCCGATCGTCTTTGGCTTCGATTTTAAAATTATGATTACCGCTGGCGTTGGAAAAAACCAATTCAGTAGAACTAGTAATCCTATATGCTTCATCCTCATTCTCATTGCGATATAAGTGAGTAGATAGCACGCCACCGTTGCTCGGACCCCAACTCTCTATTAATCTATGACTGACAGGCTCCGTCATATGCCTTTGATAAATCGCAGGCACTATGGAAAGCTTATCGGATTGATATATACCTCTGATACTGAAAGGGAGCTGAGATGACACACCGAACGCTTCATGCTTAGACATTTGAAAAACTCCAATGAGGTTGACATTGTCGGAGTCGACGTCCTCATTGAAAGGCGGAAAAAAGATGCTGACAACTAGCAGAAATACTAGGGAAATCTCCCGGAAATCCATTCATAGAAACGCTATGCTTCTGCTCTCAACACCGCCTGATCTATTACCGCCCCCCTATCTCCTCGGCCCGCTCACCCCGCTTCCACATCCGCACGCTCAAGCTGAACAGCGGGGCGCGCTCAATGCAGAGTGTTCTCTAACAATTATCCGCTATCGAACCGAGGTAGACGCCCTGCCCGAGACCTCGAGCAGGGCGCGGCTGACTCAGAGATAGTGACAGAACACCTGTGGCCGCTGTGCCTGCAGATTCGAGGGTGCTAAAAACAATCAACCACTCAGATCAACGCCAATGCCCTTTCTTTCAACGCCAGCAGATCTATCAACGGCGCCCCGACCTCTTTCGCCCGCTCATCCCACTCCCGCATACGCAGGCTCACGCTGAACAATGGGTCGCGCTCGAACGCATCCGCCTCGGCCTCGCTCATCACGCCCCCTTGGTACTCCAGGGTCCGCCGGCTCGCCTCGCTCAACCGCTGGTAATACCCAGGCTGGCGCAAAGTCAGGTAGCGCTTGGCCTCCACGTGATACTGCACCAGCCGCGCCATGCGTTCGCCGAAACCACAGCGGCGTAAATACTCGGCGCCGATGCGCTCATGGCTGACCACGCCATAGCCGCCCATGCTGGCGTCACCGCCGCACAGGTGGCCGATGTCGTGGAAGAACGCCGCCAGCACCACTTCGTCGTCGAAGCCTTCGGCCATGGCCAGTTGCGCGGCCTGAGACATGTGTTCGAGCTGGGTGATGGCTTCGCCGATGTAGTCGTCACTGCCGTGGCGTTCGTACAGCGCGAAAGTGCTGTCGATGATCTGGGCTGGGGTGGGCATCACTGTTTATTCCTGGCTGGATTGCAGCAGTGGCTTCTTCGCGGGCATACCCGCTCCCACAAGGATCGCACACAGCTGAAGGACTGCGCGGTACCTGTGGGAGCGGGCGCGCCCGCGAAGAGGCCGGTGCAGGTTACTGCTGAGCCACCTTCTCCGACTTGCCGTCATAGCGCTTGCGCCACTCGGCCAGGATCTGGTCACGGTTCTTCGAGGCCCAGGCAAAGTCGTTCTTGATCAGGCGCTGTTCATAGTCCGCCGGCAGTTCGGTCTGCGGCTTGGCAATGCCCGGGGCAGCCAGCACGGCGAAGTTCTCCTTGTACAGCTCCATGGCCGCCGGGCTTGCCGAGAAATCAGCCAGGCGCCTGGCCGCATCCGCTTTTGGCGAACCCTTGATCACCGCAGTCGCCTCGATCTCCCAGCCCAGGCCTTCCTTCGGCAGCACGATGTCCAGCGGCGCGCCCTGGCGCTTGAGCTGCACGGCCGGGTACTCGAACGAGATACCGATCGGGAATTCACCCGCTGCGGCAAGCTTGCACGGCTTGGAACCGGAATGAACGTACTGGCCGATGTTCTGGTGCAGTGCATCCATGTACGCCCAACCCTGTGGCTCGCCAAAGGTCTGCAACCAGGCACTGACATCCAGGAAGCCGGTGCCGGACGAGGCCGGGTTCGGCATGACGATCTTGCCCTTGTACTCGGGCTTGGTCAGGTCCTGCCAGCTCACCGGCTTGCTCAGGCCCTGCTTCTCGGCCTCGATGGTATTGAAGCAGATGGTCGCGGCCCACACGTCCATCCCGACCCATGCTGGCGGGTTGGCTGCGTCGCGGTAGTTGGCGGCGATCTTGCCCAGGTCCGTCGGTGCGTAGGCTTCGAGCATGCCGTTCTGGTCGAGAATGGCCAGGCTCGATGCGGCCAGGCCCCAAACTGCGTCGGCCTGCGGGCGCTCTTTCTCGGCCAGCAGCTTGGCGGTGATGATGCCGGTAGAGTCGCGTACCCACTTGATTTCGATGTCCGGGTTGGCCTTTTCGAAGGCCTGCTTGTAGCTCTTCAGCTGTTCGGCCTCCAGGGCGGTGTAGACCGTCAGCTGGGTGCCAGCGGCCGAAGCCTGCAGGCTGAACACGGCGGAAACGGCAGCGGCAAGTGCAAGGTGCTTGTACATGGTTAGTTCCTTACAGGTCAGACGGTCGCGGCGCGTTGGCGCCAGGCTTGGGAGCGGCGCAGCAGGCCGCGTGAGGCTGCGGCCAGCAGCAGTGAAGCACCGGCACTGGTCAGCAGGATCAGGGTGGACATGGCGGCGGCACCACCGACATTGCCGGCGTCGTCCATGTTCAGCACGGCGACGGCAGCAAGAATGGTGTCGGGGCTGTACAGGAAGATTGCCGCCGACACGGTGGTCATCGCCGATACGAACAGGTAGCGGATGATGTCCAGCAGCGCCGGCAGGCAGATCGGCACGGTCACCCGCAGGAAGTGCCTGTACAGCGGCGCCTTCAGCGACAGCGCGGCGGCCTCGAACTCGCCGTCGAGCTGACGCAGGGCAGTGGTCGCGGTCATCTGCGCGGTGGTCAGGTAGTGGGCGATGGTGCACACCACCAGCAGCCCCATGCCGCCGTAGAACACATGCAGCGGGTTGCCGTTCAGGTTGAAGAAGAATACATAGCCCAGGCCCAGCACCAGGCCCGGCACGGCCATGGGGATGAAGCTGAGCAGGCGCAGCGCCTGGTTGAGCAGGCGTTGGCCCTGGGTCTTTTCCATCAGGTAGGCGCCGGTGAAGATCACGATGCTGCCGATCAATGCGGTGCCGATGGCCATGGTCACACTGTTGCGGTAGGCCAGCCAGCCGCCACCGGCGGTGTCCTCGAACATGTAGTGACGCAGCGACAACGACAGGTTGTAGGGCCAGAAGGTGACCAGGGACGAGTACACCGCCATACCGATCACCAGCAGCAACGCCGAGCACACCAGCAGCACGATCCCCAGGAAGCAGGCGTCACGGCCCCGCGACGGCTTGGGCTCGAACACCTGTGCACGCCCGCTCATGGCCTCGCCCTGGCGCCGACGCAGCCAGGCATCGACGGTAAAGCTGAACAGCGCCGGCAACAGCAGCACCATGCCGATCAGCGCGCCGCGGCCGAACTGCTGCTGGCCGACCACCGCCTTGTAGGCTTCCAGCGCCAGCACCTGATAATCGCCGCCGACCACGACCGGTACACCGAAGTCGGTGATGGTCAAGGTGAACACCAGGCAGAACGCTGCGAATACTGCCTGGCGCGTGGCCGGCCAGGTGATGCTGGTGAACGCTCGCCAGGGGCCGGCACCCATGCTGGACGCTGCGTCGAACAGGCGTGCATCGGCCAGCGAAAGTGCCGACAGCAGGATCATCAGGGCATGCGGGAAGGTGTAGATGGCCTCGCCCAGCACAATGCCCCAGAAGCCATAGATGTTGTCGCTGAGCAACCCGCGCAGCAGCCCTTGGTTACCGAACAGGTAGACCAGGGCGATGGCCGGCAGCATTGACGGAGCCAGCAGCGGCAGCAGCGAAATCCCCCGCCACAGGCCTTTGCCCGGAATCAGCGTGCGCTGCAGGGCATAGGCGAACAGGTAGGCCAGCGGTACCACGATGGCTGCCACCGTGAAGGCCACCGACAGGCTGTTGCCTAGCAGCCAGTGGAAGTTTTCACTGGCGAACAGTTCGCGGGCCGCCAGCAGGCCGCCACCCTGGCCCGCATCTGCGCTGAAGCCGCGCCAGAAGATCGCCAGCAGCGGCATCAGCACCGCCAGTACCAGAAGGATCAGCAGCAGGCTCTTGCCGCCGACGACGAACAACCGGTCGCCCAGGGCAACGCCAGCACGCGGCGTGGCCTTGGCCTGGCTCAGCGGCAGGGACATTGGCGCGGCCATCTCAGGCAAACACCTGCAGGCTCTGCGGTGGCAGCGCCACCCAGATGTCCTGCGAGCCCAGCCGCGGCATTGCCTCGGGAGCCAGCTCCGCCAGCAGTGCATGGCCAGGCAGCGCCTTGAGTTCGAAGCTCATGCGGCAGCGGTTACCGAGGAAGGTGATTTCACGGACCATGGCCGGGAACAGGTTTTCTTCGTGCATCGCAGGGTTGACCGTGATCGCCTCCGGGCGGCAGAACAGCCGGCCACTGCTGGGGCGGGCCGAACCTGGTGCCAAACGCATGTTCATGCCACCGACCTGGGCATGGCTGTCACTGCTGCGCTGGAACGGCAACCAGTTGCCCTGGCCGACGAACTCGGCAACGAACGGCGTGGCCGGTTGGTCGTAGATTTCCTGCGGGGTGGCGTACTGCTCGACCTGGCCGTTGTTCATCACCGCAATGCGGTCGGCCATCAGCATGGCCTCGTCCTGGTTGTGGGTGACCATCAGTGTGGTGATACCCAGCTGGCGTTGCAGCTGGCGCAGTTCAGTGCACAGGTGCTCGCGCACCCGGGCATCCAACGCCGACATCGGCTCGTCCAGCAGCAGCAACGACGGCGACGGTGCCAGCGCGCGGGCCAGGGCCACACGCTGCTGCTGGCCCCCGGAAAGCTGACCGGGGTATTTCTTCTCGCTGCCGGCCAGGCCCACCAGTTCGAGCATTTCGGCCACTCGCTGGCGGGCCTGCTCGCGGCCACTGCCAGTCAGGCCATAGGCGATGTTGGCTTCGACGGTGAGGTTGGGGAACAGCGCGTAGGACTGGAACAGGATGCCGTAGTCACGGGCCTGAGGTGGCAGCTCGGAGATGTCGCGCTCGCCGATGTATAACGTACCGCGGTCCTGGCGCTCCAGGCCGGCGATGCAGCGCAGCAGCGTGGTCTTGCCGCAGCCAGACGGACCGAGCAGGCACACCAGTTCGCCGGCGGCGATGTCCAGCGAGACATCGTTCAGCGCCGTGAAGGCGCCGAAGCGCTTGTGGATGTTGCGCACTTTCATCTGTGCGCCGGGGGTGGTGTGGTTCATGGCAGGGCCTCATCGAAGAGATGGGGGCCATGCTAGGAAGGCTGTGCGAAGTTTCTGTGGCTTTAGAGCAAAAGCGGATGATAGTGGTATAGGCAGATTTTGTAGTGGCCTTCAAGGGCCCTATCGCCGGCAAGCCCGCTCCCCCC
>NZ_JBNRIJ010000008.1:189029-200049 GCF_053557675.1 Pseudomonas sp. XP1
ACCCCAAGGAATGCCGCCGGCAACCGCGCCTGGCGCCGCTCCTTCAGGCAATACAGGTACTCATGCATCACCGGCGCGTTCTCCAGCGCCAGCACTCGCAACTCAGGGTTGTGTGGCACCTCGTGCCGGGCAATCACGCTGATGCCGATATTGCGCAGTACCGCCTCACGGATCGACTCGCGGCTGCCAATCTCCAGCAAGGCTCCGGCCTTCACCCCGGCCTCCTGCATCATTTGCTCGGTCAGCTTGCGTGTGGTCGAGCCTTTCTCGCGCATCAGCAGGCAATGACCGGCGACCACGTCAATGGACACCGCCTGGCGGTGTGCCAACGGGTGGTTGCGATGCACCGCCACCACCAACGGGTCAGTCCCCAGCACCCGACGCACCAGCCGCGCGTCCTCCAGCAGTTGCGACGAAGCAGCGATATCCACCCGGTAGTCCTCGAGCATCTCCAGCACCTGCTGCGAGTTGCCGATTTCCACCGCCACTTCCACCTGCGGCAGGCGTTCGCGGTAGATCTTCACCAGGTCGAGAATGTAGTAAGGCGCCGTAGCAGCAATGCGCAAGCTGCCCTGGGCCTGGCCGCTGTTGCGTAGCTCGAACTCGATGTCGGCCTCCTGCTGCAGCAGTGCCTTGACCATCGGAAGCAGGCGCACGCCCTCCTCGCTCAGCACCAGGCGCCGCCCGCCGCGGTAGAACAGCTCCACCGCATACTGGCTCTCCAGGTTGCGAATCTGCGTGGTCACCGTGGGCTGGCTGAGCCCGAGCTTCTTCGCCGCCAGGGTGATGCTGCCCAGGCGGGCCACCATGTAGAAGGCTTTCAGCTCCGAACTCAGCATTCACATCCTCTATTTGCGCAACAGGCGCAAGCCGTTGAACACCACCAGCAGGCTCACGCCCATGTCGGCGAATACCGCCATCCACATGGTGGCCATGCCGGCAAAGGTGATCGCCAGGAATATCGCCTTGATACCCAACGCCAGAACGATGTTCTGCATGAGGATCGCCGCACTTTGGCGCGACAGCCTGACGAAGGCCGGGATTTTCCGCAAGTCGTCATCCATCAGCGCCACATCGGCGGTCTCGATGGCGGTGTCGGTACCGGCCGCCGCCATGGCAAAACCGATCTCGGCGCGGGCCAGCGCCGGGGCGTCGTTGATACCGTCACCGACCATGCCCACCCGATGGCCCTGAGCGTACAGGGTTTCGATGCTCTTGAGCTTGTCGGCAGGCAGCAGGTTGCCTTCGGCACGGTCGATACCCACCACGGTGGCGATGGCCTGGGCGGTATGCGGATTGTCACCGGTCAGCATGACAGTCTTGATGCCCAGCTCGTGCAGCTCGGCGATGGCCTGGCGACTGCTTTCCTTCACCGTGTCGGCCACCGCGAACAGCGCCAACGGGCCGGAGCGGTCGAGCAGCAGCACCACGGTCTTGCCCTGGCGTTCCAGCGCATCCAGCTGTGCCTCCAGCTCGGGCGAGCACAGCCCCAACTCCTCGACCAGACGGTGGTTACCCAAGTGGTAAACCTCACCCGCGATGGTACCGCGCACGCCACGCCCAGCCAGGGCGGCGAAGTCATCGACCTCGCTCAAGGCCAGGCCTTGCTCCTTGCCGAACTGGGCAATGGCGCGTGAAACCGGGTGGTCCGAACGCTCGCCCAGGCTGGCGGCCAGGGCTTGCGCGCGGCCTTCGAACAGCGGCTCCAGCACCTTGACGTCGGTCTGCACCGGCTTGCCGTGGGTGATGGTGCCGGTCTTGTCCAGGGCCAGAAAGTCCAGCTGGCGCCCGCCTTCCAGGTACACGCCACCCTTGATCAGGATGCCCTTGCGCGCGGCAGCAGCCAGGCCGCTGACGATGGTCACCGGCGTCGAGATCACCAGGGCGCATGGGCAGGCCACCACCAGCAGCACCAGGGCGCGATAGACCCAGTCGAACCAGGCACCGGCCATGAACAGCGGCGGTATCACCGCAACGGCCAGGGCAATGGCGAACACCACCGGGGTGTAGATGCGCGAGAAGCGGTCAACGAATCGCTGGGTAGGCGCCCGCGCGCCTTGCGCTTGCTCGACGGCCTTGATGATCCGCGCCAGAGTCGATTGCCCGGCAGCAGCGGTAACACGGAACTCCAGTGCCCCTGCCTGGTTGATGGTGCCGGCGAACAGTTTGTCGCCCACAGCCTTTTCCACGGGCAGGCTTTCGCCGGTTATCGGTGCCTGATCGACACTGGATTGCCCGCTGGTCACTTCACCGTCCAGGCCAATGCGTTCGCCCGGGCGTACCCGCACCAAGGCCCCGATGGCTACCTCCCGCACCTCCACTTCCCGCCACTGGCCATCGGCCTGGCGCACGGTGGCCATGTCCGGGGTGAGCTGCATCAGGCCACCAATGGCATTGCGCGCCCGGTCCAGCGAGCGGGCTTCGATCAGTTCGGCGACGGTGAACAACACCATCACCATGGCCGCTTCCGGCCACTGGCCGATCAGCACCGCACCAGTCACGGCAATGCTCATCAGCGCGTTTATGTTGAGGTTACGGTTTTTCAGGGCGATCCAGCCCTTCTTGTAGGTCCCCAGGCCACAGCCGAGGATAGCTGCCAGCGCTAGCGCCGCCACCACCCACTCCGGGGCCAGCGCGGCAAAGTGCACGATTTCGGCGGCGACCGCGGCAATACCGGCCAACGCCAGCGGCCACCAGCGGGTCTTTGCCACTTGTGCTGCGCTGGCGGCGCCATCGTCTTCGGCGCCAAGCGGCTCGGCTTTCATGCCCAGGCTGCCGATGGCCTG
Source organism: Pseudomonas sp. XP1 (assembly GCF_053557675.1). NCBI lineage: Bacteria > Pseudomonadati > Pseudomonadota > Gammaproteobacteria > Pseudomonadales > Pseudomonadaceae > Pseudomonas > Pseudomonas sp. XP1. Next base: position 191,816 of record NZ_JBNRIJ010000008.1, read on the forward strand.
CTCGATTTCAGCGGTGCCAGCCAGGGTATGGTGCACGCCAAGCACACGGTTGATCAGGTTGAATTCCAGTTGCTCGATACCGGCCAGCTTGCCCAGCTTGTCCTGGATCAGGGTCTGTTCGGTAGGGCAATCCATGGCCTCGATGCGGAAACGGCTGAACTGGGCATGGCTGCTGGCCTTTTCGCTCAGTTGGACCAGAGCTGGCGCAGCAGCGCTGCCACAGCAGCTATGAGCGTGGTGATCGTGCTTGTGTTCGTGGCTGACAGGCTGGTTCATGGGGTCATCCTTAATTTGAGCCTGTTGCCAAGTGAACACCCTGTAGCCACTATAGGGTCAAGCCACTTGCTGGAGAATTTCGTGATGAAGATCGGAGAACTGGCCAAAGCCACCGACTGCGCCGTGGAAACCATCCGCTACTACGAGCGTGAACACCTGCTGCCGGAGCCGGCGCGCAGCGACGGCAACTACCGGCTTTACACCCAGGCCCATGTCGAGCGGCTCACCTTCATCCGCAACTGCCGCACCCTGGACATGACCCTGGATGAGATTCGCAGCCTGCTACGCCTGCGTGACAGCCCCGATGATTCGTGCGGCAGCGTCAATGCGCTGATCGACGAGCATATCGAGCATGTGCAGGCACGGATCGATGGGCTGGTGGCGTTGCAGGAACAGCTGGTGGAGCTGCGACGGCGCTGCAATGCGCAAGGGGCGGAGTGCGCGATCTTGCAGCAACTGGAGACGAACGGGGCGGTATCGTTGCCGGATACCGAGCATTCGCATGTGGGGCGAAGTCACGGGCATTGAAAGATCCAAGGGCCTAATCGCCGGCAAGCCGGCTCCCACAGGTTTTGCACAGCCCCCACTGGCAGCGCCGTCCTGTGGGAGCTGGCTTGCCGGCGAAAGGGCTGCAGAGCAGCCCCGGAAATCTGAAAGATCACACCGCCATCGGCGCCGTCATCGGCGCATGGTGCTCATACCCTTCCAGCCAGAAATCGCTCGGCTCGATCTTCTCCAGCCACTCCGGCTCGTACTTGCCCGTCTCGGCAAACGCCGGCACGCGGTCGCTGATCACCAGCTTCGGCGCTTCCAGCGGCTCACGCTTGAGCTGCTCGTTGAGCATGTCCAGGTGGTTCTCATACACATGGGCATCGCCGATGAAGTAGGTGAACCAGCGAGGGGTGTAGCCGGTCAGGCGGCCGAACAGCGACAGCAGCGCCGCGCCTTCGGTGAGGTTGAAGGGCGTACCCAGGCCCAGGTCGTTGGAGCGGATGTAGAGGGTCAGGGAAATTTCCCTGGTCTCCACATTCGGGTGGAACTGGTATAGCAGATGGCACGGCGGCAGGGCCATTTCGTCCAGCTGCGCGCAGTTCCAGCCGTGGAACAGGATACGGCGGCTGCCCGGGTCGTTGGCGATTGTGTCCAGGCACTGGCGCACCTGGTCGATGGCTTTGTACAGGATGACGAACGCGACGCCATCCTCCTCGTCCTGGGCGATGCGGCGGAACCCCGCCTTTTCGGCCATTTCGATGGCCGCCGGGTTGCTCAGCGGGATGCGCTTGTAGCCCGGCCACTGGCGCCATTGCACGCCGTAGATCTCGCCCAGGTCGTCATGCCCCTGGCGGAACGGGTTGGCCAGCCAATGGGCGTTCTCGTTGGCGTTCTGGTCCCAGACCTTGCAGCCCAGTTCGCGGAATTCACCGGCGTTCTTCACGCCACGCAGGAAACCAACCATTTCTCCGATCGCCGACTTGAACGCCAGTTTGCGCGTGGTAATGGCCGGGAAGCCCTTCTGCAAGTCGAAACGCAGCATGGCGCCCGGCAGGCTGATGGTGCGGATGCCGGTGCGGTTGCCCTGCAGCGTGCCGTTGTCGATGACGTCGCGGACCAGGTCCAGATACTGTTTCATGGCTTACCTGTAGCAAAAACGGCAGAGGGATCGCCCCTGCCGTGGGATTAATCAGGCGGGTTTCGCCGTAGGCTTGCGATTATAAGCCCACCAGATCAGGCCAAGGCCAGCCAGGATCATCGGTACGCACAGAATCTGACCCATGGTCAGCCAGCCCCAGGCCAGATAGCCAAGCTGGGCATCCGGTACGCGGACGAATTCGACGATGAAACGGAAGATGCCGTAGAACAGCGCGAACATGCCGGATACTGCCATGGTCGGCCGCGGCTTGCGCGAGAACGCCCAGAGGATCAGGAACAGCGCCACACCTTCTAGTGCGAACTGATACAGCTGCGATGGGTGACGCGGCAGCTGCGCCGGGTCGCTGAACGGCGGGAAGACCATCGCCCATGGCACGTCGGTGGCCTTGCCCCACAGCTCGGCGTTGATGAAGTTGCCGATGCGCCCGGCACCCAGGCCGATCGGCACCAGCGGAGCGACGAAGTCCATCAGCTCGAAAAACGACTTGTTGTTGCGCTTGCCGAACCACAAGGCCGCCAGCATCACACCGATGAAACCGCCGTGGAACGACATGCCACCCTTCCACACCTCGAAGATCAGCGTCGGATTGGCCAGGTAGGCGTGCAGGTCGTAGAACAGCACGTAGCCCAGGCGACCACCGACGATCACACCCATCGACAGCCAGAACACCAGGTCGGAGAGCTTTTCGCGCGTCCAGGTGGGGTCGAAGCGGTTCAGCCGGCGCGAGGCGAGCAGCCAGGCACCGCCGATACCTACCAGGTACATCAGGCCGTACCAATGGATTTTCAGCGGCCCGATGGCCACGGCCACGGGGTCTATCTGCGGGTAAGGCAGCATGGAACTTCCTCTCGATTCAAATCAAAAAGCTGAGGCCGACACAGAACAGCAGGGCTGCGAACAGGCGTTTCAACAAACGTGGCGACAGCTTGTGCGCCAAGCGCGCGCCGAAGCGGGCGAAAAACATGCTGGTCACGGCAATGCCGACCAACGCCGGCAAATACACGTACCCCAGGCTATGGGCCGGTAGGTGTTCCTCGTGCCAGCCCAGTAGCATGAAGCTCAGGGCGCTAGCCAAGGCAATCGGCAGGCCGCAGGCTGAAGAGGTGGCCACTGCCTGCTGCATGGGCAGGCTGCGCCAGGTCAGGAACGGCACGGTCAGCGAACCGCCACCGATGCCGAAAATGGCCGAAGCCCAGCCGATCACCCCTCCTGCACCAACCAGCGCGGGCTTGCCGGGGATGCCACGACTGGCCTTGGGCTTGAGGTCCAGGGCCATCTGCGCGGCGATGACCAGGGCGAACACACCGATGATCTTTTGCAGCAGTGGCCCCTGAATCAGCGAGGCGGTCTTGGCGCCGACACCGGCCCCAAGGAGGATGCCGAGGGTCATCCAGGCGAAGATCGGCCATTGCACCGCGCCCTTGCGATGGTGCTCGAGCACCGCATTGATCGAAGTGAAGACGATGGTTGCCAGCGACGTACCGACAGCCAGGTGGGTGAGCACAGAGGCATCGAAACCCTGCAAGGTGAAGCTGAACACCAGCACCGGCACGATGATGATACCGCCGCCCACGCCGAACAGCCCGGCCAGCACACCGGCGCAGGCGCCCAACAGCAGATAGAGCACGAATTCCATTCGTCTTCCCCGAGAAAACAATGCGGCATGGTAACGGAAGCCGGGCTCGGGGCTCTAGTGAACAGTGTGTCAGGATGGATCCTCCCCGCCGCTGTGGGTACAGTGGCAAAAACCCAGAGGCCCGACCGATGTGCCTGATCGTATTCGCCTGGCGGCCGGGGCATGCCCTGCCGCTGATCGTGGCGGCCAACCGCGATGAGTTCTATGCCCGCCCCACCCAGGCCCTGGCGGCTTGGGAGGATGCACCCGGGGTATATGCCGGGCGCGACCTGGAAGCCGGCGGCACCTGGCTGGGCGTCGGCCCGCAGGGGCGGTTCGCGGCGCTGACCAATATTCGCGACCCAGCGCAGGCTTTGGGGCCGCGCTCGCGGGGCGAGCTGGCGGCGGCGTATCTGCAGGGGGAGTTGGGGGTCGAGGCGTATCTGGACCAGGTGGCCAGCCGCAGCAGGCAGTATTCAGGGTTCAACCTGCTGGTGGGCGATGGGCGACAGCTGGGCTATCTGCATGCCCAGGACGCGGCGCCGCGCTTGCTGGAGGCCGGGGTTTACGGGCTTTCCAACGCCGGGCTGGATACGCCGTGGCCGAAGCTGGTGAAGGCGCGTAGTGGGCTGGAAGGATTGCTGAAAACGCCGGAGCCGCAGCGTTTGCTGGCGTTGCTGGCCGATGCCGAGCCTGCGCCGGAGGGCGAGCTGCCAGAGACGGGCGTGGGGTTGGCAACCGAGAAGCTGCTATCGAGTGTGTTCATTGCCAGCCAGAACTATGGGACCCGGGCGAGTACGGTGCTGATTGTGGATGATCAGGGAAGAAGGCGGCTTATTGAGCGCAGTTTCGGGCCATTTGGCGGACACTTGGGGAAAGTTGAGTTGCTTGTCTGATAATTTGATGTTGCTTGCGCCGGCCTCTTCGCGGGTTTACCCGCGAAGGAGCCGGAACAGGCCACCTGACATTCAGAGGGTCTTATTGGCCCCAGGCCCGATCATCCGCGCCAACCCAAGGTTTTTCAGGGCCAGTTGCAGCGAGCTGTGGATAACCTGCGGGTTGTCATGGCTCAGGGCCTCCGTCAGCAATTCCTTGGCCTTGCCCAGGTTGATCTGGCGCAGCATCCACTTCACCTTCGGCAGGTTGGTGGCGTTCATCGACAGGCTGTCGAAGCCCATGGCCATCAACAGGATCGCCGCTGCCGGATCACCAGCCATCTCACCGCAGATACTCACCGGCTTGCCTTCGCCATGGGCGTCGCGCACCACTGTGTTCAGCGCCTGCAACACCGCCGGGTGCAGGTAGTCGTAAAGATCGGCGACCCGCGGGTTGTTACGGTCCACCGCCAGCAGGTACTGGGTCAGGTCGTTGGAACCGACCGACAGGAAGTCCACCTGCCGCGCCAGCTCCTTGGTCTGGTACACCGCCGCAGGAATTTCCACCATCACGCCAACCGGCGGCATCGGCACATCGGTGCCTTCGTCACGCACCTCGCCCCAGGCGCGGTGGATCAGGTGCAGCGCCTCTTCCAGCTCATGGATGCCGGAAATCATCGGCAGCAGGATACGCAGATTGTTCAGCCCCTCGCTGGCCTTGAGCATGGCGCGGGTCTGCACCAGAAAGATTTCCGGGTGGTCGAGGGTGACACGGATGCCGCGCCAGCCGAGGAACGGGTTTTCTTCCTTGATCGGGAAGTACGACAGCGACTTGTCGCCACCGATGTCGAGGGTACGCATGGTCACCGGTAGCGGGTGGAAGGCCGCCAGCTGCTCACGGTAGATGGCCAACTGCTCTTTCTCGCTGGGGAAGCGCTGGTTGATCATGAACGGCACTTCGGTGCGGTACAGCCCTACCCCTTCGGCGCCGCGCTGCTGGGCACGGGCAACATCGGCGAGCAGGCCGGTGTTGACCCACAGCGGCATGCGGTGACCGTCCGGTGTAACGCACGGCAGTTCGCGCAGGGCATCCAGGCCCTGGGCCAGTTGGCGCTCCTCCTCGACCACGTCGCTGTACTGCTTGCGCAGCACTTCGCTGGGGTTGGTGAACACCTCGCCCTTGTAGCCGTCGACGATCATCTCGATGCCGTCGACCTTGGAATACGGCAGATCGACCAGGCCCATCACCGTCGGGATGCCCATGGCGCGGGCCAGGATGGCGACATGGGAGTTGCCCGAGCCCAGTACCGAGACCAGGCCGACCAGCTTGCCTTCCGGCACTTCGCCGAGCATCGCAGGGGTCAGCTCTTCACTGACCAGGATGGTGTTGTCGGCATACACCAGCGACTGCGCCCGGGCTTCCTGCAAGTAGGCCAGCAGGCGCCGGCCCAGGTCCTTGACGTCGGAGGCGCGCTCGCGCAGGTAGTCATCATCCATCAACTCGAAGCGGTTGACGTGCTCGCCCACCACCTGGCGCAGGGCGCCCTGGGCCCACTGGCCGGTCTTGATGACCTCGGTCACCTCACCGCCCAACGCAGCGTCTTCAAGCATCATCAGGTACACATCGAACAGTGCACGCTCCTCCGGGCGTAGCTGGGTGGCCAGCTTGGCCGACAGCTTGTGCATATCGTCGCGCACGCCTTCGAGGGCGTTCTGGAACAGCTTCAGTTCGGCGTCGATATCATCGACGGTCTTGTCCGGTACCACTTCCAGATCGGCTGGCGGCAGCATAACCACTGCTCGACCCACGGCGGCGCCAGGCGAGCCCGGTACGCCGACGAAGCGCGCCTCCTGGATGCCCTTGCCCTGGCGGCCCAGGCCACGGATCGAGCCGGTGGCCTCGGCGTGGGCGATAACTCCAGCGAGCTGGGCGCTCATGGTGACCAGGAAGGCTTCTTCGCCCTCGTCGAACTGGCGGCGTTCCTTTTGCTGGATGACCAATACCCCGACGACGCGGCGGTGGTGGATGATCGGCGCACCGAGGAAGGAGGCGAATTTTTCTTCGCCGGTTTCGGCAAAGTAGCGATAACGCGGGTGGTCGGCAGCGTTTTCCAGGTTCAGCGGCTCTTCCCGGGTACCGACCAGGCCGACCAGGCCTTCGTTGGGGGCCATGCTGACCTTGCCGATGGAACGCTTGTTCAGGCCTTCGGTGGCCATCAGCACGAAGCGGTTGGTTTCCGGGTCGAGCAGGTAGACGGAGCAGACTTGGCTGCCCATGGCCTCCTTGACACGCAAGACAATGATCCCCAACGCCGACTTGAGATCTTTGGCGGAGTTTACTTCCTGGACGATCTTGCGCAGCGTATTGAGCATGGCTCGGGGTCGAACTCCGTCGTCAGTCGCGCGTCAGCAGACGCGGTGCTAGCTCTTTCAGGGCGCGTCGGTAGACCTCGCGCTTGAATGTCACAACCTGGCCCAGCGGGTACCAATAGCTGACCCAGCGCCAGCCGTCGAACTCCGGCTTGCCGGTCAGGTCCATTCGCACCCGTTGTTCGTTGCTGACCAGACGCAGCAGGAACCATTTCTGCTTCTGGCCGATGCACAGCGGCTGGCTATGCGTACGCACCAGTCGCTGGGGTAAACGATAACGCAACCAGCCACGGGTGCAGGCAAGAATTTCCACATCATCGCGTTCAAGGCCAACTTCTTCGTTCAGCTCGCGGTACAGGGCATCTTCCGGCGTCTCGTCAGGGTTGATGCCACCCTGGGGAAACTGCCAGGCATCCTGGTTGATCCGTCGAGCCCATAGCACCTGCCCGGCATCATTCGTGAGAATGATCCCGACATTGGGGCGAAAACCATCCGGGTCGATCACGGCAGCAACCTCGCAAACGCATGTCACCGCATTGTTCCACAAAGCTTGCGAGCGCAGCAACGCGCCCGCCAAGCTTATGTGCAGCAGCGTGAAAACTCCGTATTCTGCGGGCCTACCCTGTGGCTGATGCGAGTGACCGCGATGCGCCTGGCTTTATTCGACCTGGACAATACCCTCCTCGGTGGCGACAGCGACCATGCCTGGGGCGACTACCTTTGCCAGCGCGGCATCCTCGACCCGGTTGCCTACAAGCAACGCAACGATGGCTTCTATCAGGAATACCTGAACGGCACACTGGACCTGCAGGCCTACCTGGCCTTTTCCATGGAAATCCTTGCGGCAACACCGGTACTCCAGCTCGACGAATGGCACCGCGATTTCATGCGCGACTGCATCGAGCCGATCATCCTGCCCAAGGCGCTGAGCTTGCTGCAGCAACATCGCGAGGCTGGCGACCAGTTGGTGATCATCACCGCCACCAATCGCTTCGTCACCGCACCGATTGCCCGGCGCCTGGGGGTTCGCGTGTTGCTGGCGACCGAATGCGAGATGCGTGATGGCCGCTATACAGGGCGTAGTACCGATATTCCGTGTTTCCGTGAAGGCAAGGTGACGCGGCTGGAGCGCTGGATGCTGGAGAACGGTTTCGACCTTGAGGACAGCTATTTCTATAGCGACTCGATGAACGATTTGCCGCTGTTGCAGCGGGTGGCGCATGCGATGGCGGTGGACCCCGACCCGAAGTTGCGGGCGGAGGCCGAGAAACGTGGGTGGCCGGTGGTTTCGCTGCGGGATTGAGGTTTTCCTGTGCCGGCCTCTTCGCGGGCATGCCCGCTCCCACAGGGATCACCACAAGCCTGGAGGGCTGCGCCGTACCTGTGGGCCTGTAGCTGACAGGGCTCAGGCCATTGAGTTTCAGCCTGATGCGATCATGGTTGTAAT
>NZ_JBNRIJ010000009.1:0-15027 GCF_053557675.1 Pseudomonas sp. XP1
GGCTGAAACTCAATGGCCTGAGCCCTGTCAGCTACAGGACTCAGGCTACTGGCTAAAACTGTCCAACTTTTCGGGGGCAGTCCAACCTGTGGGAGCTGGCTTGCCGGCGATGGGACGCGCAGCGTCCCCGATTATTCCAGGTCGAGCTTTTCTTCCAGGCGGTCGAGATGCTTGTGCATCAGCTCCAGCGCCGCCTCTGCATCGCCGCGCTCCACGGCATCGATGATCGCCGCGTGTTCCTGCCACGCGCAGTGGTCGCAGCATGGCGACTCGTAGCGGGCGATGATCAGCGAGGTCATCGGCACCAGGCCGTTGAGGAACCTTGCCAGTGGCGCATTGGCGGCCACCTGCGCCAGCTTCAGGTGAAACTCGCCGCCCAGGCGGATCGCCGCACAACGCTCGCCACTTTCATGGTGCTGGCGCTCGCGCTCCACCAGTTGCCGCAGCTGGCGAACCTGCGCCGGCCGGGCGCGTTGCGCGGCCAGGGTGATCAGCGTGGTTTCGGCCAGGCGCCGGGCGCTGAGCACCTGGCGTGCCTGCTCCGGGTCGGGCGCGGCCAGATGCGCAGTGTGGCTGGGGCGTTGCACCACCACCTGCTGGTCGGACAGGCGCCCGAGCACACGGCGGATCACTGTACGGCTGACGCCGAAGGCATGGCCCAGCGCCTGTTCGGGCAACAGGCTGCCAGGTGGCAGGCGCTGTTCGAGAATGGCATCGAACAGCCGCGGGTAGATCTGCTCGGCCGACAGGCGGGTTTCGCCGGCCGCTAGCAGGGCCGGCAAGTGACGGGCGGCGTTCATGGTCGCTCTCCTGGGGTCATGGATGCTGGTGTTCGTCCGGGATATTCAACGGGATGCCCATGCGCAACCCTTCGGCCAGGATGTGCTGGCGCATCTGGGCACTGGCCTGGGCGCTGCTGCGCTCACGTATGGCGCGCACCACCGCTTCGTTTTCCTTCAGCCGCGCGGCCAGGTGCTCTGGCGAATTGCGCAGCATGTCGGCGCTCTGCTTGAGGGCATTGCCGGTCTGTTGCACCACGCTCTGGAAGATCGGGTTGGTGGTCAGGGCGAACAGCGCTTCATGGAAGGCGATGTAGGCCCTGACGCCGGCTTCGCTGTCATCTGCCTCCAGCGCTTCACGCATGTCCATCAGGGTCAGGCGCAGCTGGCCGATGTCCTGGCTGTTGGCCGACTGCGCCACCAGGCCGACGATGAAAGGCTCAAGGGTGTAGCGCAGCTCCAGCACGTCGGCCAGGCTGGCTGCGGCGCTGGTGTCCTGGCCCGGTTCCTGGGCGGCGGCATCGGCATCCAGCACCAGTACGCCCTTGCCCGGCAGCGAGCGCACCAGGCCCAGGGTTTCCAGCACGGTCACCGCTTCGCGCAGGCTGGGGCGGCTGATACCCAGTTGTTCGGCCAGCTCGCGCTGGCCTGGCAGCATGTCGCCGGTACGCCATTGGCCCCGGGCGAGGGCCTGGCGCAGTTTTTCCACCACTGAGTTGACGACGGTAGATGAGCTGATCACGGTTCGCTCCTGGAAGGGCCGGCATCAGTGCCGGCCGCGTTCGCTCAGAATTCCTGTTGATGGGGGTTGGGCTGCTTGCGTGGCGTGGGGGCGAAGCCGGGTTTGCCATCGAGCACGTTGTGCGCGCGTTCCAGGTCGATGTCCTTCTCCCAGCGGGCAATGGCCACGGTGGCCACGCAGTTGCCGATCAGGTTGGTCAGCGCCCGGCCGATGCCCATGAACCAGTCCACCGCCAGCACCAGTACCAGGCCGACCACCGGGATCGCCGGCACGGCAGTCAGGGTAGCGGCGAGGATCACCAGCGCCGAGCCTGGGATGCCGTGAGCGCCCTTGGAAGTCACCAGCGACACCAGCAGGATGGTCAGCAGGTCGGTCATTGCCAGTGGCGTGCCGGTTGCGTTGGCGATGAACACGATGGCCAGGGTCAGGTAGATGGAGAAACCATCGAGGTTGAACGAATAACCGGTGGGGATCACCAGGCCGACGGTGGAACTGCCGATGCCCAGGTGCTCGAGCTTGCGCATGATCTGTGGCAGTACGGCGTCGGACGAGGCGGTGCCCAGCACGATGGTCAGCTCTTCACGCAGGTATTTGATCAGTGGCAGCAGCTTCAGGCCCGACAGGCGCATGACCGTGCCCAGCACGATCAGTACGAAGCCGGCACAGGTCAGGTAGAACAGCGCCACCAGCCCGCCCAGGTGTTGCAGCGATTCCAGGCCGTACTTGCTGGTGGTGAAGGCGATGGCGCCGAACACGCCGATCGGTGCCAGGCGCACGATCATGCCCATGATGCGGAAGATCACATGGCTCAGTTCGTTGATCAGCCGCGAGATGCCGGCTGCCGAGTCGCCCACCAGGTTCAGCGCGCTGCCGAACAGTACCGAGAACAGCAGTACCTGGAGGATGTTGTTGTCGGCAAAGGCGCCGATCACCGAGGTGGGGATCAGGTCCATGAAGAACGCCGTGGCACCGTGGATGTGCTGGCCGCGCTCGGCCAGGCTGCTGGCGTCGGCGCTGGACAGTTGGTCCAGGTGGATGTTGGCCCCGCTGCCGATGCCGCTGGTGAAGGCGAACACCAGGCCGATCACCAGCGCCAGGGTGGTCAGCACCTCGAAGTAGATCACCGACTTCAGGCCGATACGCCCGACCTTTTTCAGGTCGCCGGCGCCCGAGATACCGCTGACCACCACGCAGAACACGATCAGGCCGATGAGCATCTTGATCAGCTTGATGAAGCCGTCGCCAAGGGGTTTGAGTTGCAGGGAGAGGTCGGGGAAGCTGAGACCGCAGGCGATGCCGAGGGCAAGGCCCAGCACGACTTGAAGGAAGATCGAACGCGAGCACCATTTGAGCATGGGAGGGATCTCTGATCGGTGTCCTTGCTTCGGTAGCCGCACGGGGCGAAAGAGCGCAGGACTTAATTATTGTGGTCTTACCGGTTTGTTCAGCGCGAAGCCATGAAAGCGCGAAAAATCCGACATTGCAAGGATTTTTGGCCTTACCGGTCTGACCAGTTGTGGGGCAATCCAGCCTGCCTCGCTCTAATTCGGTGCGTCTGCCTGGATCCGGCCGCACTGTGGCCGTTCGCAGGCCAATCGCAGCGGCGAACCGCCTGCGCACATGAATCAGATCAGGCTTCGACCAGTGCCTCGGGCACCGCTGCAATCAGCTTGCCAAGCGCCATGCCGACTCCGATGTTTTCGATAACACCATGATTCGCAATGGTTATTTGCATTATGCGGGTGACCTGGAAAAATCCGCGCCCGGCGCATCGCGCGACTGTTGAGCGCGCGTCAGCGAGCCATCGGCTTGACCTCGGCCAGCACCGGATGCGCGACCAGTTTGTCGATGTGCAGAGTGTCGTCGTTCATCCAGCTTTCGCTGAGCAGCCGGTAGTGTTCCATGTCGCGGCAGCGCAGGCGCAGGCTGTAGTCGAAGTGGCCGCTGATCAGCTGGCATTCGTGCACTTCCGGGCAGTTGCGCAGGGTGGCTTCGAAGGCCTTCTGCGCGGCACGCCCGCTTTGGTTGGACAGGGCGACCAGTACTAGCAGCGACACCCCGGGCGCGACCTTCTGCAGGTCGATGATCGCCCCGTAGCCGCGGATCACGCCACGGCGCTCCAGCTTGCGCACACGCTCCAGGCAGGGGCGCGGGGTGAGGTGGACGAGGCTGGAAAGTTTTTCGAAGGTGATGCGACCGTCATGGCGCAGGATGTCGATGATCGCTTCGTCGATGCGGTCCAGGGGGTGGGCGTTGGCGTCCTTGGTGTCCATGCGCTTGGGCTTCGTTCGGAAGAGGGCATGGGACAGGTTAGGCGGTAAAGGGGGCCGCTGCGCGGCCCATCGCGACACAAGGCCGCTCTCACAAGGGATACGCGGTCCTTGTGCAGGAGCGGCCTTGTGGCGCGATGGGCTGCGCAGCAGCCCCAGGATCCATCAGGCGCAGACAGAACCAGCCTTGGGCACCGCCCGCAACTCCACCACCTGCGGCTGCAACAGCCCATACAAATCCTTCGGATCCTCCAGCACCGGCACCAGCCCGATGTCCGTGCCGATACCCATTGCCTGCGCCGTATCCAGCACATAGCGCAAGGCCGAGTAATCCTCCAGAGCAAACCCCACCGAGTCGAACAGCGTCACCTGTTCGGCGCGCTCACGCCCCTTGGCTTCCCCGGCAACCACACGCCAGAACTCGGTCACAGGCGAGTCCGCCGGCATCTGCTGGATCTCGCCTTCCACCCGGCTCTGCGGTTCGTACTCGACGATCACCCGGGCCCGCTCGACAATCGCCCGGTGCAGCTCGGTCTTGCCCGGGCAGTCACCCCCCACTGCATTCAGGTGCATGCCCGGCTCGATCATCTCCGGGGTGAGAATGGTGGCGCAGGCCTTGTCGGCGGTCACCGTCGTGACGATATCGGCCCCGCGCACCGCTTCGGCCACGGAGCTGGCGATGCTCAGCTTGAGGCCGGGGCGGTTGGTCAGGTTGGCGACCAGCTTGGCCGAGGCGGCCGGGTCGATGTCGTACAGGCGGATTTCATCGATGCCCAGCAGGGCATTGAAGGCGATGGCTTGGAACTCGCTCTGCGAGCCATTGCCGATCAACGCCATGCTGCGGCTGTCTTCGCGCGCCAGGTAGCGGGCGGCAAGGGCCGAAGTGGCCGCAGTGCGGATGGCGGTGGTCAGGGTCATTTCACTGAGCAGCAACGGTGCACCGGTATCGACGCTCGCCAGGGCGCCGAAGGCCATTACCGTGGGCAGGCCATGGCGAGTGTTCTTCGGATGGCCGTTGACGTACTTGAAGGCGTAGCGGCTGGCGTCCGAGATTGGCATCAGCTCGATCACGCCGTCCGCCGAATGGTTGGCCACCCGGGCGCATTTTTCGAAGGCGGGCCAGCGCAGGTAGTCCTGGCGGATGTACTCGGCCATTTCCAGCAGGCACGTGGGCAGGCCTTTGCGGTTGACCAGGCGGGCCAGGTCTTGCACATCGATATAGCGGGTCATGAGGGGTCTCCCTGCGGTCGACGCTTCCAGAGTGGGTTCTGGTTTGATTGTGCGGCGGGTGGGGAGGTAAAGCTGGCTGTAATGGGTTGTGGCGGCAGCGGCTTTGGCTGATTTCGCTGCGCTGGCAGCCGAATCGGCTGTGGCTGCCTGGGTCGGCCCTATCGCCGGCAAGCCGGCTCCCACAGGGATATCACAGGCCTTGAGAGCGGCGCTGTACCTGTGGGAGATTGCCCAGTCCTTTGGGCTGCGCTGTCGCACAGGGAACAATGCTCGAGAGCGTGCCACATTCCCTTGTGGGAGCTGGCTTGCCGGCGATGAGGCCAGCACAGGCAAAGGCAATCATCGCTCACGCAACCGCTTGTACAGCGTGGTGCGGCTGATCCCAAGCCCGCGCGCCACCGCCGACAGGTTGCCGTTGGCTTGCTCCACCAGCGCGTGCAGGTCCGCTTCCTCAGTGGCAAGCAGCACGGGGGCCTGCAACTCGGCCAGAAATCCTGCAGGCAGGTGCTCGACGCCAACCGGCCCATTGCCCGCCAAGGCCAGCGCCACCTGCAGCACACTCACCAATTCACGCATGTTCCCCGGCCAGGGGTGCTGATCGAGCAGTTCGATAATGGCCGCAGGCAGCCGCGCAGGCTGCCCGGGGTCGCGGTAGCGTGCATGCACCTGTTCGATAAGTTGCCGGCGGTCACTGCGCTCGCGCAGAGGCGGTAACACCACTGCCAGCCCGGCGATGCGGTAATACAGGTCCTGGCGAAAGCGCCCGGCGCGCACTTCTTTGGCCAGGTCGCGGTTGCTCGCCGACACCACGCGAATATCCACCGCCACCGGTTCGCCGCTGCCCAACGGCTGAATACTGCGCGTCTGCAGCACGCGCAGCAGGCGGGCTTGGGTGGGCAGTGGCATATCGCCGATTTCGTCGAGGAACAGGATGCCGTGGTGGGCCTTGCGAATCAGCCCTGGGTTGCCCTTCTGGTGGGCGCCGGTGAATGCGCCCTTGTCGTAGCCGAACAGTTCCGACTCCACCAACTCGGCCGGGATCGCCGCGCAGTTGACCGCGATCAGCGGCTGGCTGGCGCGGCTGCTGGCCCGGTGCAGGGTATCGACGAATACCTCCTTGCCTACGCCGGTCTCCCCCTGCACCAGCACCGGGATGTCCTTTTCCAGCAGCAGGCCGGCCTGTGCCAGGGCCTTTTCCAGGCGTGGATCGGCGCTGCAGGCAGCGGGGCGGCCGGGGGCCTCACGCGGCGGCTGCCACTGGCAATGAAAGCGGTTGCGCCCGGTGGCTTGCAGGGCAAAGGGTTGTTGCCGGGGATGGCTGAGCAGTTGTTGCACGGGCAACTGGAACAGTTGCGCGATGTTCTGCAGCAGCGGGTTGCACCCGAGCAGGGTGTCTGCCCGGTGATTGGCGGCCAGCACCTGCCCGTGCTCATCGAACACCAGCAGGCCGGCCCAGGGGCTGTCGAGGTTGTCGGAGGCGCTGTTGAAGATCAGCTGAGCGTGCCGGTCGGCGTGCTCGGCGAGGATCAGGCGGTTCTCCAGGCTCTGGCCCATCATGCGTACCAGGCCCAGGGTCTGGCTGGCGGGCAGGTAGCCGTCGCTGGCTACATCTAGCACCCCGACCAGCTGCCGCTCGGCGTCGAACAGCGGCGCGGCGGCGCTGGACATGTAGCGGTTCTGGCGCAGGAAGTGCTCGTCCTGGCCCACGTGGATCGCCTCGGCGCAAACCAACGCGGTGCCCAGCGCATTGGTGCCGACACCGCGCTCGTGCCAATGGGCACCAGCGCTGAAGCCATGCTGCTGGCGCGGTTCGATGAAGCGCCGCGAGCCCCAGCTGTCGAGCAGGCAGCCGCTGGCATCGGCCAGCATCACCAGGTAGCTGGCATTGCCCAGCAGGTGCGCATATTGCGGCAGCACCGCTTCGCGGGTCAGGCGCAGCAGGGCCTGGCGCTGCTCCAGCAGGGCGTTCAGCTCGGTGCGGGTCAGGCAGTCGAAGTCGGGGGCGTGCTGGGGTTGCAGGCCGTGGTCGCGGCAACGGGCCCAGGAGGCCTGGATCAGTTGGGCATGGGGCGAAGCGGATGCGGCCATGGGCCTGTCCTGTGTGATTGTTGTCATGGGGCCGACCGCTGTTCAGTGTCGTGCACGGTTGTTCAATGTCAAACCGGCAAGTGTTCAGTTGTTCAGTGCTTGTGTTCACTTGTGAACCTGCGATTGGCCAGTGTTGCCGGCCAGGCTCCGGGCCAGACGGTCGCGGCGCAACTGGCACGAAACTGGCTGTGCCCAGCAGACAAAAACCACAAGAAGGCCACGCCATGTCCCTGGTGCTGGAACAGGTCAGTCGCAGTGTCGACAACCAGGCCTGGATCGTCGATGCCTCGCTGCGTTTCGAACCCGGCTCGTTCAACGTGCTGCTGGGCCGCACCCTGGCTGGCAAGACCAGCCTGATGCGCCTGATGGCCGGGCTCGATCGCCCGGACCGTGGGCGGGTGCTGATGGATGGCCAGGACGTGACTGGCGTGCCGGTGCGCCAGCCCAATGTTTCGATGGTGTATCAGCAGTTCATCAACTACCCGAACCTCAGCGTGTACGAGAACATTGCGTCGCCGCTGCGTCAGGCACGCATGGACGAGCCCCAGATTCGCCGACGAGTGCAGGAAACCGCCGAAATGCTGCGCATCGAAGCCTATTTGCAGCGCCTGCCGCTGGAACTGTCCGGTGGCCAGCAACAACGCACGGCAATGGCCCGGGCGCTGGTCAAGGATGCCTCGCTGATCCTGTTCGACGAACCACTGGTCAACCTCGACTACAAGCTGCGCGAGGGCCTGCGCCAGGAGCTGCGCGAACTGTTCGCGGCGCGCCACTGCATTGCCGTGTATGCCACCACCGAGCCCAACGAGGCGCTGGCTCTGGGCGGCACCACCACCCTGGTGCATGAGGGCCGTATCGTCCAGAGCGGGCCTACCGCCGAGGTCTACCAGCGCCCGGGCAGCGTGCTGGCCGCCGAGCTGTTTTCCGAGCCACCGATCAACCTGGTGCCTGGCCGTATCAGCGGCAACGATGTGAGCCTGGCCCAGGCCGTGCACTTTGCCCGTAATGCCGACTTGCAGCCGCTTGCCGAAGGTGACTACCGCTTTGGCGTGCGGCCCAGCCACATCAGCCTGGTGCCGGCACACGACGACGACCTGGAATTGTCTGTGCTGGTGGAGCTGGCCGAGATCAGTGGTTCAGAGACCTTCCTGCATGTGCGCAACGAACACTGGCGCATGATCCTGCACCTGCCAGGGGTGCACGAATACCAGGTGGACACACCGATCCGCGTGTTCATCCCCACCCACAAGTTGTTCGTGTTCGACAGCGCCGGGGCGCTGGTGCAGGCCCCGGGGCTGCGCCAGGCAAGGAGAGGATGATGGCCGAGATCCGCCTGCGCCAACTGGCGCACAGCTACAGCCGCCAGCCCGCCAGCGAGGCGGAGTATGCCCTGCACGCGCTGGAGCATGTGTGGGAGCAGGGCGGGGCCTACGCCTTGCTCGGGCCGTCGGGCTGCGGCAAGTCGACCTTGCTCAACATCATTTCCGGGCTGCTGACACCGTCCCACGGCGAGGTGCTGTTCGACGGCAAGCCGGTCAACCAGCTTTCACCGCAGGCGCGCAATATCGCCCAGGTGTTCCAGTTCCCGGTGGTTTACGACACCATGACGGTGTTCGACAACCTGGCGTTTCCCTTGCGCAACCAGGGGCTGGACGCAGCCCGGGTGCAGGCTCGGGTGGAGGAGATTGCCGAGGTGCTCGACCTTTCGGCCGTGCTGCGCAAGAAGGCGCGCAACCTCAGTGCCGACGAAAAGCAGAAGGTCTCCATGGGCCGTGGCCTGGTGCGTGATGACGTGTCAGCGATCCTGTTCGACGAGCCGCTGACGGTGATCGACCCGCACCTGAAGTGGAAGCTGCGGCGCAAGCTCAAGCAGATCCACGAGCAGTTCAACATCACCATGATCTACGTCACCCACGACCAGCTGGAGGCCTCGACGTTCGCCGACAAGATCGCGGTGATGCACGGCGGGCGCATCGTCCAGTTCGGTACCCCGCGCGAACTGTTCGAGCGGCCGCGGCATACCTTCGTCGGTTACTTCATCGGTAGCCCGGGGATGAACCTGATCGACGTACGCGCCGACGCGGACGGGGTGGTATTCGGCGATATTCACCTGGTGCTGCCCGGGCAACTGCGGGAGCACCTGCGAGAGCGCCTGGCGGCCACTGGCGGTGGTCGCCTTCAGGTAGGCATCCGCCCGGAATTCGTGCAGCTGTGGGACGGCCCGTTCGATGACGCCTACCCGGCGCGGGTGCTGGATGTCGAGGACCTGGGCACCTACCGCATCGTCACCCTCGAACTGGGCGGTGTCGCGCTCAAGGCGCGCCTGGGCGAGGACCGCCCGCTGCCGGTGGCCCAGGCCTGGGTCAGCCTGCCGGCGCAGTGGCTGATGCTGTACCTCGACGATGTGCTGCTGGAGGCCGGGCCATGAACAAGGTACCGAACAACAAGGCCTGGTGGCTGGTGCTGCCGGTGTTCCTGCTGGTGGCATTCAGTGCGGTGGTGCCGATGATGACGGTGGTCAACTATTCGGTGCAGGACATTTTCGACCAGTCCAACCGCTACTTCGTCGGCGCCGACTGGTACCGCCAGGTGCTGCGCGACCCGGCGCTGCACGATGCGCTGCTGCGCCAGTTCATCTATTCCGCCTGCGTGCTGCTGATCGAGATCCCGCTGGGCATCGCCATTGCCCTGACCATGCCGACCAAGGGGCGCATGGCCTCGGTGTGCCTGATCGTCATGGCCATCCCGCTGCTGATCCCCTGGAACGTGGTCGGCACAATCTGGCAGATTTTCGGCCGCGCCGACATCGGCCTGCTCGGCGCCACCCTGGCCAAGCTCGGGATCAGCTACAACTACGCCGGCGACCCGTTCGATGCTTGGCTGACCGTGCTGGTGATGGACGTATGGCACTGGACATCGCTGGTGGCGTTGCTCTGTTATTCGGGGCTGCGCGCCATTCCCGATGTGTACTACCAGGCTGCGCGCATCGATCGCGCCTCGGGCTGGGCGGTGTTCCGCCATATCCAGTTGCCCAAGCTGAAGAACGTACTGCTGATTGCGGTGATGCTGCGCTTCATGGACAGCTTCATGATCTACACCGAGCCCTTCGTGCTGACCGGTGGCGGGCCGGGCAACGCCACCACCTTCCTCAGCCAGACGCTCACGCGCATGGCCGTGGGGCAGTTCGACCTGGGCCCGGCGGCGGCGTTCTCGCTGGTGTACTTCCTGATCATCCTGCTGGTTTCGTGGCTGTTCTATACAGCCATGACCCATGCCGACAAGGACTAGGCCATGAGCACGCGCAAATCGCTGGCCCTGCTGCTGTACTTCTTCTTCCTGCTGGTGCCGATCTACTGGCTGCTGAACATGTCGTTCAAGAGCAACACCGAGATCCTCGGCGGCCTGACCCTGTGGCCGCAGGCGTTCACCCTCGACAACTACCGGGTGATCTTCACCGATGCCAGCTGGTACAGCGGCTACATCAATTCGCTGTATTACGTGTGCCTGAACACGTTGATTTCGCTGCTGGTGGCGCTGCCAGCGGCATATGCCTTCTCGCGCTACCGCTTCCTCGGTGACCGGCACCTGTTCTTCTGGCTGCTGACCAACCGCATGGCGCCACCGGCGGTGTTCCTGCTGCCGTTCTTCCAGCTGTATTCGTCGATCGGCCTGTTCGATACCCATATCGCCGTAGCCCTGGCGCACTGCCTGTTCAACGTGCCGCTGGCGGTGTGGATCCTCGAGGGGTTCATGTCTGGTGTGCCGAAGGAAATCGACGAAACAGCCTACATCGACGGCTACAGCTTCCCGCGCTTCTTCGTGAAGATCTTCATCCCGCTGATTGGCTCCGGCATCGGCGTGACGGCATTTTTCTGTTTCATGTTCTCCTGGGTCGAGCTGCTGCTGGCGCGCACCCTGACTTCGGTGAATGCCAAACCGATCGCCGCGGTGATGACCCGTACCGTGTCGGCCTCGGGCATCGATTGGGGCGTGTTGGCGGCTGCAGGGGTACTGACCATCTTGCCGGGCATGCTGGTGATCTGGTTCGTGCGCAACCATGTGGCCAAGGGCTTCGCCCTGGGCCGGGTTTGAGGAGGGCATGGCATGGAGTGGATGGCCTGGACCTTGCCGACGGCGTTGTTCTTCGCCGCCGTTGGCGTGCTGCTGCTGGGCATGACCCTGCTCGAACTGCGCCGCCCCTGCGTGGAGCGACGCGGCTTCCTGCCGCTGGTCACCAGCCGTGGCGACCGCTTGTTCATCGGCCTGCTGGCCAGCGCCTACCTGCATTTGCTGGTGGTTGGCGTCAGCGAGTGGCCTTTGTGGGTGGCCTCGCTGCTGTCGCTGGCGTGGCTGATGGTGGTGCTGCGCTGGGGCTGAGCGAGCGGCCCTGTGGGATAACTGAAACGGGAGATCACAATGTTCGACAACAAGTACAACAGGCGACATTTGACCCTGGCCGCGTTGCTGGTGCTGGCCAGCGTGCAGGGCACAGCCTGGGCCGACCAGTACGAGGATGCGGCAAGGAAGTGGCTCGGCAGTGAGTTCAAGCCGTCAACCCTTACCCCTGAACAGCAGCTGGCCGAGTTGAAGTGGTTCATCAAGGCTGCCGAGCCGTTCCGTGGCATGAAGATCAACGTGGTGTCGGAAACCATCACCACCCATGAATACGAGTCCAAGGTGCTGGCCAAGGCCTTCAGCGAAATCACCGGTATCCAGCTGACCCACGACCTGCTGCAGGAAGGCGATGTGGTGGAAAAGCTGCAGACACAGATGCAGTCGGACAAGAACATCTATGACGGCTGGGTCAACGACTCCGACCTGATCGGTACGCACTTTCGCTACGGCAAGGTGGAATCGATCACCGACCTGATGGCCAACGAAGGCAAGGACTACACCTCGCCGACCCTGGACCTGAAGGACTTCATCGGCATTTCCTTCACCACTGCCCCGGATGGCAAGGTCTACCAACTGCCTGACCAGCAGTTCGCCAACCTCTACTGGTTCCGTGCCGACTGGTTCGAGCGGCCCGAACTGAAGGCCAGGTTCAAGGAAAAGTACGGCTACGAGCTTGGCGTACCGGTGAATTGGTCGGCCTACGAGGACATTGCCAAATTCTTCACCGAAGACGTCAAGGAAATCGACGGCAAACGCGTCTATGGCCATATGGACTACGGCAAGAAAGACCCGTCGCTGGGCTGGCGCTTCACCGATGCCTGGTTCTCCATGGCGGGTGGCGGCGACAAAGGTTTGCCCAATGGCTTGCCAGTGGACGAATGGGGCATTCGCGTGGAGGACTGCCACCCGGTGGGGTCCAGCGTGACCCGTGGTGGCGACACCAACGGCCCGGCCGCCGTGTATGCCACGCAGAAGTACGTGGACTGGATGCGTGCCTATGCGCCCAAGGAAGCCCAGGGCATGACATTTTCCGAAGCCGGCCCGGTGCCGGCCCAGGGCAATATCGCCCAGCAGATCTTCTGGTACACCGCGTTTACCGCCGACATGACCAAGCCCGGTTTGCCGGTGGTGAATGCCGACGGCACGCCGAAGTGGCGCATGGCGCCTTCGCCGAAGGGGCCGTACTGGGAGGAGGGTATGAAGCTGGGCTACCAGGACACCGGTTCGTGGACCTTCTTCAAGTCCACACCCGAGAAGCAACGCCTGGCTGCGTGGCTGTATGCTCAGTTCGTCACATCCAAGACCGTGTCGCTGAAAAAGACCATCGTCGGCCTCACGCCGATTCGCGAATCGGACATCAACTCCCAGGCCATGACCGAGCTGGCGCCCAAGCTGGGCGGGTTGGTGGAGTTCTATCGCAGCCCGGCGCGGGTGCAGTGGACGCCGACCGGCACCAACGTTCCGGATTACCCGCGGTTGGCACAGTTGTGGTGGAGCCACATCGCCGAAGTGGCCAGTGGAGAAAAGACCCCGCAGGAAGCGCTGGACGGCCTGGCTCGCGACCAGGACCGGATGATGGAGCGCTTGCAGCGCTCCAACGCCCAGGCCACCTGCGCACCGAAGCTGAACCCGGAGAAGGACGCCCAGTACTGGTTCGACCAGCCAGGGGCGCCGAAACCGAAACTCGCCAACGAAAAGCCCAAGGGCGAGACGGTCAGCTACAACGAACTGCTGAAGTCGTGGGAGGCGGCCAGGAAGTGATCGGCTGAGCTCCGCGCCGGCTTCTTCGCGGGTAAACCCGCTCCCACAGGGGATATCACAGCCTTCGTTGACTGCGCAGTACCTGTGGGAGCGGGTTTACCCGCGAAGAGGGCGGTGCAGCCATCAAGAAACTTCAGCCAAAAAAAACGGCACCTGCCAGAGGTGCCGTTTTCATATCACGCGGTATTACTTGTGCAGCTCTTCCGCCGCATACAGCGTGTTTTCCAGCAGGCATGCGCGGGTCATCGGCCCGACGCCGCCCGGCACCGGCGTGATCCAGCCGGCGCGCGGCAGGGCGGTCTCGTAGACCACGTCGCCGACCAGCTTGCCGTCTTCCTGGCGGTTGATGCCCACGTCAATGACGATGGCACCTTCCTTGATCCACTCACCCTTGACCAGGCCCGGCTTGCCTGCGGCCACTACCACCAGGTCGGCGCGGCCGACATGGCCGGCGAGGTCCTTGGTGAAGCGATGGCAGACGGTCACGGTGCAGCCGGCCAGCAGCAGCTCCATGGCCATTGGGCGGCCAACGATGTTGGACGCGCCGACGATGACCGCGTTCATGCCGTACAGGTCCTGGCCGGTGCTTTCCAGCAGGGTCATGATGCCCTTCGGCGTGCACGGGCGCAGCAGCGGGATGCGCTGGGCCAGGCGGCCGATGTTGTACGGGTGGAAGCCGTCCACGTCCTTGTCCGGGCGGATGCGCTCGAGCAGCAGCGAGGCGTCCAGGTGCGCCGGCAGCGGCAACTGCAGCAGGATACCGTCGACGGCCGGGTCGTCATTGAGGCGGTCGATCAGCTCGGTCAGGGCCTGCTGCGTGGTTTCGCTGGGCAGGTCGAACGCCTGCGAAATGAAGCCGACCTCTTCGCAGTCCTTGCGCTTGTGCGAGACATAGACTTGGGAGGCGGGGTCGGTGCCGACCAGGATCACCGCCAGGCCCGGCGTACGCAGGCCTTGCTGGCGACGCTCCACGACACGTTGAGCGATCTGCTGGCGCAGGCTGGCGGCGATCGCCTTGCCATCGATTAGGTGTGCAGTCATAGACGCGTGATTAACCATCGAGAAGGAAACAATTAAAGAGGGCGCATTCTCGCACGACATGGGCCAAGGGCAAAGGCGGGTGGTCGGGCAAATCCCCTAAGCCCTTAAATAATTTAAATTTTTTTGAGAAAGGTGTTGACGACTTTCAGGCCCGCCTATAAGATTCGCCGCACTTGTCGGGCACAGCCTAGCACTGGTTGGCTAAGTCGGGCAGAATGAGTGGTTTAGCAGTTATCTGTTAAGGTCTCGTTCGGTTAGGCTTCAAGCTTAAGCGCCCGTAGCTCAGCTGGATAGAGCATCCGCCTTCTAAGCGGATGGTCGCAGGTTCGAGTCCTGCCGGGTGCGCCATTAGGCAGCTTTGGCAAGCAAGTAGGCTGTAATGCAATATGGTGGGCGTAGCTCAGTTGGTAGAGCGCTGGATTGTGATTCCAGTTGTCGTGGGTTCGATTCCCATCGTCCACCCCATATTCTTCAAAGGCGCCTCGATAGCATCTGGCGCCTTTGTTTTAAGCGTTACGCGGACGTGGTGAAATTGGTAGACACACTGGATTTAGGTTCCAGCGGCGCAAGCTGTAAGAGTTCGAGTCTCTTCGTCCGCACCATGCTTCTGTAAGGCTGTACCGCAACATCGCAAGACTGCAATATGGTGGGCGTAGCTCAGTTGGTAGAGCGCTGGATTGTGATTCCAGTTGTCGTGGGTTCGATTCCCATCGTCCACCCC
>NZ_JBNRIJ010000009.1:15138-24253 GCF_053557675.1 Pseudomonas sp. XP1
CACCTCCCTGTCAAATCGCATCTCGCCCCTTGCAATCCTCTGGTGACACCCCAATAAAAGCTGTTAGATTTCAGCCGTTTGAAACACCGGCCCATCTGGCCGGCAGAGGAACAGCCCGATGATCGCAAAAGAAGCCCGTCAGGCCCTGGCGCTACAGCGCTTTGCCGAGGCCAACCCGCAGCTGCTCGAAGAGGTCCGTGAGCTGGATGCGCGCGAGCAGGCCCAGCAGATCGAGTGGGCTTTCGAGGATGCGGCCGAGGAACAGGGTATCCAGCCTTGGGAGCTGGCCCTGCAGCTGATCGCCGAAACCCCCGAGCAGCTGCAGGCCATGCGCCTGGAGACGCACCGCGAGGTAGCCGAGGCGCTGGGGATGGAGTGGGAGGAGTACTGCCAGTTCAACGAAATCGATCCTGAATAAAGGCATCGAATTCGTTTGTGGTAGTTGTTTGACAAGGTATTTCGGCTGCAGGTCGCCCCGGGCGTCGTGCGGCCCCCATTGAAGCAGGCTCGGCGTCATGTCGTGCGGGCCGTGAAAGTTAATCGACCGGCGTGGTCTCCCGTCGTCCCGAGTGGGGTGACTTCTGCTGCGCGACTCACTAGAATGCTTGCCCTTGATTCTGGAGTCGGGCAAACGCCGGCTAACGTCTGTGCAACGAGGAATATCCATGCAAGTTTCTGTTGAAAACACTTCCGCTCTCGAGCGCCGCATGACCATCGCCGTTCCGGCCGAGCGCGTCGAGAACGAAGTCAACAAGCGTCTGCAACAGACTGCCAAGCGCGCCAAGGTTGCCGGCTTCCGCCCAGGCAAAGTGCCGATGAGCGTGATCCGTCAGCGTTTCGAAGCCGATGCTCGCCAAGAGGCTTTCGGTGACCTGGTCCAGGCTTCCTTCTACGAAGCCATCGTCGAGCAGAAGCTGAACCCGGCTGGTGCTCCTGCGGTAGAGCCAAAGTCCTTCGAAAAGGGCAAGGACCTGGAATTCGTCGCCATCTTCGAAGTGTTCCCGGAGTTCACTGTTGGCGGCCTCGAGTCGATCAGCGTCGAGCGCCTGAGCGCCGAAGTGGCTGATGCCGACCTGGACAACATGCTGGAAGTGCTGCGCAAGCAGAACACCCGCTTCGAGGCCGTCGAGCGCGCCGCGCAGAACGACGACCAGGTAAACATCGACTTCGTCGGCAAGGTCGACGGTGAAGTGTTCGCCGGTGGTTCGGCCAAGGGCACCCAGCTGGTGCTGGGTTCCGGCCGCATGATCCCGGGCTTCGAAGACGGCCTGGTTGGTGCCAAGGCTGGCGAAGAGCGCGTTGTCAACGTGACCTTCCCTGAGGACTACCAGAACCTGGACCTGGCTGGTAAAGCCGCCGAGTTCACCATTACCGTCAACAGCGTTGCCGCTCCTGTGCTGCCAGAGCTGAACGAAGAGTTCTTCGCCCAGTTCGGCATCAAGGAATCGACCCTGGAAGGCTTCCGCACCGAAGTTCGCAAGAACATGGAGCGTGAACTGCGCCAGGCCATCAAGGCCAAGGTGAAGAACCAGGTCATGGACGGTCTGCTGGCCGCCAACCCGATCGAAGTGCCGAAAGCCCTGCTGGAAAACGAAGTCAACCGTCTGCGCGTGCAGGCCGTTCAGCAGTTCGGCGGCAACATCAAGCCTGAGCAGCTGCCAGCCGAGCTGTTCGAAGAGCAAGCCAAGCGCCGTGTGGTCCTGGGCCTGATCGTGGCCGAAGTGGTCAAGCAGTTCGAGCTGAAGCCGGACGAAGGCAAGGTTCGCGAAATGATCGAAGAAATGGCTTCGGCTTACCAAGAGCCTGAGCAGGTCATCGCCTGGTACTACAAGAACGACCAGCAACTGAACGAAGTCCGTTCGGTTGTGCTGGAAGAACAAGTTGTAGATACTGTTCTGCAGAAAGCGACTGTGACCGACAAGTCGGTCTCGTACGAAGATGCCGTTAAACCAGCACAGGCTCCAGCCGCCGCTGAGTAACAGGCTTCTCTCGTAGGAAACCCCCACAAGCCAGCCTTCGAGCTGGCTTGTGCGTATTCAAGCCATGACTATTTGGGAGTGAGCGCAGGACATGTCCCGCAATTCTTATATTCAGCAGAGCTCTGACATCCAGGCCGCAGGCGGCCTGGTCCCGATGGTTATCGAGCAGTCCGCCCGTGGCGAACGCGCTTACGACATCTACTCGCGCCTGTTGAAGGAGCGTGTGATCTTCCTGGTTGGCCCGGTAGAGGACTACATGGCCAACCTCGTCGTCGCGCAACTGCTGTTCCTTGAAGCGGAAAACCCGGACAAGGATATCCATCTGTACATCAACTCGCCGGGCGGTTCTGTCACCGCCGGCATGTCGATCTACGACACCATGCAGTTCATCAAGCCGGACGTCTCGACCATCTGCATCGGCCAGGCCTGCAGCATGGGCGCCTTCCTGCTGGCTGCAGGTGCCAAGGGCAAGCGTCACTGCCTGCCGAATTCGCGCGTGATGATCCACCAGCCACTGGGCGGCTTCCAGGGTCAGGCCACCGATATCGAGATCCACGCCCAGGAGATCCTCAATATCAAGGCCCGCCTGAACGAGCTGCTGGCCTACCACACCGGCCAGGATCTCGAGACCATCAAGCGCGACACCGAACGTGACAACTTCATGAGCGCCTCGCGCGCGGCCGAGTACGGCCTGATCGACTCGGTCTACGACAAGCGGCAACTGGCCTCCTGAACCGGGGTGCCAGAGCAGGTAGGCGCGGAAAGCGCCTACCTGCGGACTTGAAAAAGCCCGCAATTGCCTTCATCTTGTGTTGCAAGCCTACCGGATTGGATCGATCGAATGACTGACACCCGTAACGGCGAGGACAGCGGCAAATTGCTTTATTGCTCCTTCTGCGGCAAAAGCCAGCACGAAGTGCGCAAACTGATTGCCGGGCCCTCGGTATTTATCTGCGACGAGTGCGTCGACCTGTGCAACGACATCATCCGTGAGGAGGTGCAGGAAGCCCAGGCCGAGAGCAGCGCGCACAAATTGCCTTCGCCGAAAGAAATCAGCGGTATCCTGGACCAGTACGTCATTGGTCAGGAACGCGCGAAGAAGGTGCTTGCCGTAGCGGTATACAACCACTACAAGCGCCTGAACCAGCGTGACAAGAAGGGTGACGAAGTCGAACTCGGCAAGAGCAACATCCTGCTCATCGGGCCGACCGGCTCGGGCAAGACTCTGCTCGCCGAAACCCTTGCACGCCTGTTGAACGTACCGTTCACCATTGCTGACGCCACCACCCTGACCGAGGCCGGTTACGTGGGTGAGGACGTCGAGAACATCATCCAGAAGCTGTTGCAGAAGTGCGACTACGACGTGGAAAAGGCCCAGATGGGCATTGTCTACATCGACGAGATCGACAAGATTTCGCGAAAGTCGGACAACCCGTCCATCACCCGTGACGTCTCGGGCGAGGGCGTGCAGCAGGCACTGCTGAAGCTGATCGAAGGCACCGTGGCCTCGGTTCCGCCGCAAGGCGGCCGCAAGCACCCGCAACAGGAATTCCTGCAGGTCGATACCCGCAATATCCTGTTCATCTGCGGTGGCGCCTTCTCGGGCCTGGAAAAGGTCATCCAGAACCGTTCCACCAAGGGTGGCATCGGTTTTGGCGCCGAAGTACGCAGCAAGGAAGAGGGCAAGAAGGTTGGCGAGTCCCTGCGTGAGGTCGAGCCGGACGATCTGGTCAAGTTTGGCCTGATCCCGGAGTTCGTCGGCCGTCTGCCGGTACTGGCAACCCTCGACGAGTTGGACGAAGCTGCGCTGATGCAGATCCTCACCGAGCCGAAGAACGCCCTGACCAAGCAGTATGCCAAGCTGTTCGAGATGGAAAGCGTCGACCTCGAGTTCCGCAGCGATGCGCTCAAGGCCGTGGCGCGCAAGGCCCTGGAGCGCAAGACCGGCGCCCGTGGCCTGCGTTCGATCCTCGAAGGCGTGCTGCTCGATACCATGTACGAGATTCCTTCGAAGAAGGATGTCAGCAAGGTGGTGATCGACGAGAGCGTCATCGATGGTACCTCGCAGCCGCTGATGATCTACGAGAACAGCGAGCCGCAAGCCAAGGCCGCGCCGGACGCCTGATCAAGGCACGGGCCGGTTGACGGTTGCAAGCAAGAAGGGGCCTACGGGCCCCTTTCTGCTTTTCCTGCGCTAGCGCTTGTAATTTCCCAAGCGTGCCCCCACATTAGGTCCAAGCATCATTTCCACCGGTTTCCGGCCATAAGGCCGCTGTAGAGGCGAAATCATGAAGACCACCCTCGACTTGCCTCTTTTGCCATTGCGCGATGTCGTTGTTTACCCGCACATGGTCATCCCGCTGTTCGTGGGGCGTGAAAAGTCCATCGAAGCCCTTGAGGCGGCGATGACGGGCGAAAAGCAGATCCTCCTGCTGGCCCAGAAAAACCCGGCTGACGATGACCCGGGCGAAGACGCCCTGTACCGCGTCGGTACCGTTGCCACCGTACTGCAATTGCTGAAACTGCCCGATGGCACCGTCAAGGTGCTGGTCGAGGGCGAGCAGCGCGGCGCCGTGGAGCGTTTCAGCGAAGTAGAAGGGCACATCCGTGCCGAAGTTTCCCTGATTGACGAAGTCGACGCCGCCGAGCGCGAGTCGGAAGTGTTCGTGCGCACGCTGTTGTCGCAGTTCGAGCAGTACGTGCAGCTGGGCAAGAAAGTCCCTGCCGAAGTGCTGTCGTCGCTGAACAGCATCGAAGAGCCAGGGCGCCTGGTCGATACCATGGCCGCACACATGGCCCTGAAGATCGAGCAGAAACAGGAAATTCTCGAAATCGTCGACCTGCCGACCCGCGTCGAGCACGTACTGGCGCTGCTGGATGCAGAAATCGACCTGCTGCAAGTCGAAAAGCGCATTCGTGGTCGGGTCAAGAAGCAGATGGAACGCAGCCAGCGCGAGTACTACCTGAATGAGCAGATGAAGGCCATTCAGAAAGAACTCGGCGATGGCGACGAAGGCCACAACGAAGTCGAAGAGCTGAAAAAGCGCATCGAGGCCGCTGGCCTGCCCAAGGACGCACTGGCCAAGGCCCAGGCAGAGCTGAACAAGCTCAAGCAGATGTCGCCGATGTCGGCCGAGGCCACCGTGGTCCGGTCCTACCTCGACTGGCTGGTGCAGGTGCCGTGGAAGGCCCAGAGCAAGGTGCGGCTGGACCTGGCCAAGGCCGAGGAAATCCTCGATGCCGACCACTACGGCCTGGAAGAGGTCAAGGAACGCATCCTCGAGTACCTTGCCGTGCAAAAGCGCGTCAAGAAGATCCGCGGCCCGGTACTGTGCCTGGTCGGCCCGCCTGGCGTCGGCAAGACCTCGCTGGCCGAGTCGATCGCTGCTGCCACCAACCGCAAGTTCGTGCGCATGGCCTTGGGTGGTGTGCGTGACGAGGCCGAGATCCGTGGTCACCGCCGTACCTACATCGGTTCCATGCCTGGCCGCCTGATCCAGAAGATGACCAAGGTGGGGGTGCGCAACCCGCTGTTCCTGCTGGACGAAATCGACAAGATGGGCAGCGATATGCGTGGCGACCCGGCCTCGGCACTGCTCGAAGTGCTCGACCCGGAGCAGAACCACAACTTCAACGACCACTATCTGGAGGTCGATTACGACCTCTCGGACGTGATGTTCCTGTGCACCTCGAACTCGATGAACATCCCGCCGGCGCTGCTCGACCGGATGGAAGTCATCCGCCTGCCGGGCTACACCGAGGACGAGAAGATCAACATCGCGGTCAAGTACCTGGTGCCCAAGCAGGTCAAGGCCAACGGTTTGAAGAAGGACGAGCTGGAAGTGGACGTCTCGGCGATCCGCGACATAATCCGCTTCTACACCCGTGAAGCCGGTGTCCGTGGCCTGGAGCGGCAAATCGCCAAGGTCTGCCGTAAAGTGGTCAAGGAACATACCGGGCAGAAGCAGGTCAAGGTCAAGGTGGCCAGCGAGCAGCTGGAGCACCTGCTGGGCGTGCGCAAGTTCCGCTACGGGCTGGCCGAGCAGCAGGACCAGATCGGCCAGGTAACCGGCCTGGCCTGGACCCAGGTGGGCGGCGAACTGCTGACCATCGAAGCGGTGGTCATTCCCGGCAAGGGTCAGCTGATCAAGACCGGCTCGCTGGGCGATGTCATGGTCGAGTCGATCACCGCCGCGCAGACCGTGGTGCGCAGCCGTGCCCGCAGCCTGGGTATCGCCGCCGACTTCCACGAGAAGCACGACGTGCATATCCACATGCCGGAAGGCGCCACGCCGAAGGACGGCCCAAGTGCCGGTATCGGCATGTGCACCGCGCTGGTGTCGGCACTGACGCAGATTCCGGTACGTGCCGATGTGGCCATGACCGGCGAAATCACCCTGCGTGGCCAGGTGCTGGCCATTGGCGGGTTGAAGGAAAAACTGCTGGCGGCACACCGTGGCGGGATCAAGACGGTGATCATTCCCGAGGAGAATGTTCGCGATCTGAAGGAGATTCCGGAAAATATCAAACAGGATCTGCAGATCAAACCGGTCAAATGGATTGACGAAGTCCTGCAAATTGCGCTGCAATACGCCCCGGAGCCCTTGCCAGATGTGGCTCCGGAGATTGTCGCGAAAGATGAAAAGCGCGACGGCGATGCTAAGGAAAGAATTAGCACGCACTAGTAGTTTTTGGCTGGGGGGCTTTCCTTGACAGTTTTTTCGGGGCCTTGCTATAAAGCGGCACGCTATTGTCATCAGGCCACCCAGCGCACGTTCATAAGCTTTTCATTACATACTTAGAAACAAACTCAATAGAGAAATAAGGGGACTTAGAGTGAACAAGTCGGAACTGATTGACGCTATCGCCGCATCTGCTGACATCCCGAAAGCTGTAGCCGGCCGTGCGCTGGACGCAGTCATCGAATCCGTCACCGGCGCCCTGAAGCAAGGTGACGATGTGGTACTGGTTGGCTTCGGTACCTTCTCGGTCAAGGAGCGTGCAGAGCGCACCGGCCGCAACCCGCAAACCGGTAACGCGATCAAGATCGCTGCCGCCAAGGTTCCAGGCTTCAAGGCTGGCAAAGGCCTGAAAGACGCCGTCAACTAAGTCGTCTCTTTCAGCCGGACCTGGCCTGGCCAGGTCCGAGCACGGTGATGGCGGGGCGCAAACGTTCCCGCCTGACACGTTTGCTAAGAAAAGGCGCATCCTCGGATGCGCCTTTCTTTTATCAGGTTTCTACCCACGCTCCGCGGTTGTCGACGCAGTGGTACAGCCGTTTCTGGGGGACGCATGCTGCAAAATATCAGGGACAATTCACAAGGTTGGATTGCCAAGACCATCATCGGCCTAATCGTCGTGTTGATGGCGTTGACCGGCTTCGAAGCCATTTTCCAGGCCGCCACCCATAGCCAGGACGCTGCCAAGGTGAACGGCCAGACCATCAGCCAGAACGAGCTGAGCCAGGCGGCCGACATGCAGCGCCGTCAGCTGATGCAACAGTTGGGCAAGGATTTCGACCCGGCACTGCTGGACGACAAATTGCTGCGCGAAGAGGCACTGAAGGGCCTGATCAGCCGCAAGCTGCTGTTGCAAGGCGCCGAAGATGCCAAATTCGCCTTCTCCGAGGCCGCGCTGGATCAGGTGATCCTGCAGACGCCGGAATTCCAGGTGGACGGCAAGTTCAGTGCTGATCGTTTCGACCAGGTCATTCGCCAGATGGGCTATGGCCGCATGCAGTTCCGCGACATGCTCGCCGAGGAAATGCTCATCGGCCAGCTGCGCACCGGCCTGGCCGGCAGCAGCTTCGTCACCGACCAGCAGGTCGATGCCTTCGCCCGCCTCGAGAAGCAGACCCGTGACTTCGCCTCCCTGACCTTCAAGGCCGACCCGGCCGCGGTCAAGGTCAGCGATGAAGAGGTCAAGGCGCACTACGACCAGCACGCCAAGGAATTCATGTCGCCAGACCAGGTGGTGATCGACTACATCGAGCTGAAGAAGTCGGCGTTCTTCGATCAGGTCAAGGTGACCGACGAAGAGCTCAAGGCACAGTACGAGAAGGAAATCGCCAACCTCGCCGAGCAGCGCCATGCCGCGCACATCCTCATCGAGGTCAACGACAAGGTCACCGACGCCCAGGCCAAGGCCCGCGCCGACGAGATCGAGCAGCGTCTGGCCAAGGGTGAAGACTTTGCCGCGCTGGCCAAGGAGTTCTCCCAGGACCCGGGTTCGGCCAATAGCGGCGGTGACCTTGGCTTCGCCGGCCCGGGCGTTTACGACCCGGCGTTCGAAGATGCGCTGTACAAGCTGCAGGATGGCCAGGTCTCGGCGCCGGTGCGCACCGAGTTCGGCTACCACCTGATCAAGCTGCTGGGCGTACAGGCGCCGGAGGTGCCGAGCTTCGCCAGCCTGAAGGACAAGCTGACCCGTGACCTGAAGATTCCGTTGGTCGAGCAGCGTTACGTCGATGCCAGCAAACAGCTGCAGGATGCCGCCTACGAGGCCTCCGACCTGGCCCAGCCGGCGCAGGACCTGAACCTGAAGGTGCAAACCTCCGCAGCCTTCGGCCGCGAGGGTGGTGAAGGCATCACTGCCAACCGTTCGGTCGTGCAGGCTGCATTCTCCGAAGAAGTGCTGGAGGAGGGCGCCAACAGCACCGCCATCGAGCTCGACCCGGAAACCACCGTGGTGCTGCGCGTCAAGGAGCACCGCAAGCCTGAGCAACTGCCGCTGGAAGCCGTGGCCGGGAACATCCGTGAACACCTGGCCAAAGAAAAGGCAACTGCCGAGCTCAAGGCCAAGGCGGACAAGCTGATTGCCGGCCTGCGTGACGGTTCCATTGCAGCGGGCGGCGTGCATGAAGGGCAGGGCTGGAAGGCCTATGAAGCAGTTACCCGTGGCGAGGACGGTATCGACCCGGCCGAGCTGCAGGCGCTGTTCCGCCTGGGCAAGCCGCAAGCCAAGGACAAGCCGGTTTATGGCAGCGTCGTGCTGCGTGACGGTAGCCTGGTGGTACTGCAGCTCAAGGGTGTCAACGAAGGCGCTGCTGCCACCGACGAAGAGAAGCAGCAAATCCGCCGCTACCTCGCGTCGCGTGCTGGCCAGCAAGACTTCGCGGCATACCGCAAGCAGCTGGA
>NZ_JBNRIJ010000009.1:24535-33807 GCF_053557675.1 Pseudomonas sp. XP1
GGGCAATCAGCTCCGGCGCCTTGTAGAACTCGAAAAACCGGCACACCCGTTTGGGCACGTTGATCAGTACATCCGGCGGATAGCCGGCGATCTTGTACTGCGCCAGCGAGGTCTGCATGACCTCGAAGCTCTGGTTGATCAGGTCCAGCAGTGAAGCGGGCCCCACATTGTCGATGATGAACGAGCCGGTCGCCGACTTCGGCGCGCCTTCGCGCTCCGGAGCCGCCGCCGGTTGCTGGCCTTCCGGGTCGGCGGCATCGGCCAGCCACGGGTTCGGCTGCGCCAGCCCTTCGGCGACGATTTCCTGCTCGATGCGGATCAGCTCCTCGGCCGGCTTGCGCCGGAACGGCAAGCGCGAGCCCAGCGAACTGAGCAGCGCATCGAAACGCATCTTGAATGCCGCCGGGCGTTCGATCACCGGTAACTGATACTGCTTCTGGTTGGTGGCGTTGAGATTGACCGCGATGATCAGGTCGCAGTGGCTGGACACCACCGGCACGATCGGCAGCGGGTTGAGGATGCCGCCATCGACCAGCATGCGGTTGCCTTGCATCACCGGGGTGAACAGGCTGGGGATGGCTGCCGACGCGCGCATGGCCTGGTGCAGGCAGCCCTCCTGGAACCAGATTTCCTGCTGGTTGGTGAGGTCGGCTGCAACCGCCGTGTAAGGGATGCGCAATTGCTCGATGTTGATCTCGCCGACGATCTTGCGGATCTGCCCGAACACCTTGTCGCCGCGAATTGCGCCAAGACGAAAGCTGACGTCGACCAGACGCAACACATCCAGGTAGTCGAGGCTCTCGATCCAGTTGCGGTAGTCTTCCAGCTTGCCGGCGGCATAGATGCCGCCGATCACCGCGCCCATGGAGCAGCCGGCGATGCAGGCAATGTCGTAGCCGCGGCGCTCGATTTCCTCGATCACGCCGATGTGTGCATAACCCCGGGCTCCACCCGATCCCAGTACCAGTGCCACGCGTTTGCTCATGAACGTTCCCCGGCCAGTGCAACCATGGTCCTACAATGCACCCATCGCCACCTGTGCTTCAATGTGCATCGCGCTGAGCTACTGTAATAAAACTGGCTGGGCCAAGCTGGCCGGGCGGGGCACTTTTCAGCTGCCGGGGCGTCGAACAGCCACTGTTTTTTTCCATTGAGGTATTACCGATGAAAGCCTGGATCTGCCTTCCACTGATTGCCTTGGCCCTCGCTGGCTGCGCGGGCAAGACGGCCTACCGCGAGAGTTGCGCGACCCAACTGGATGCCGCTTGGAAGGAACTGGACCTGGCCAAGGCCGAAGGCTTTGCCGGTGCCGTGAGTTACTCCAAGGCCTTGTCGCTACTGACCGGGGCCAAGACCCAGCAGCAGTTCGAAGGTTATGAAAGCTGTACCAGAAAAGCCGAAAAGGCCCGCTTCTACATTCGTGAATCTCGCGCCGGGCGCTGATCAAGGAGCGTCTTTCAATGTCTGCCATGCTTGATCATGTGGTCGCCCAGATAGTGGCCTTGCAGGTGCGCCTGCTGGCTTGCCGCGAGCGCCTGGCTGCCGATACCGACAGCGAGGCCTTGCATGACCTGCGCACCACCCTGCGGCGCCTGCGCAGCCTGCTGCGGCCGCTGCGTGGGCTGCCGGGGGTAGAGCAACTGGAGGCCGCCGCCAAGTCGTTGGGTACCCTCACCACGCCGTTGCGTGACCGTGAAGTGCTGGCGGCCGAACTGATCGGGCGTGGTTTTGCCGAGGCCGGGCAGCGGCGCCTGGAAGGGCGTGACAGAACCTTCGCCAGTGTTGCCGCCAGCCCGCAGCTGACCCGGGTGCTGGCGATTGTCGACGCGTTTCCGCTGTTCCTGCGTGCAGCCGACCGCGAAGGCCTGGTCAAGGCGCTGGAAAAGCGTATCGACAAACGCCTGGTCAAACAGTGGCGCAAGTTGCACAAGGCGCTGCAGGACCCGGCCCACGATCGCCACCGCCTGCGTCTGCTCATCAAGCGTGCGCGCTATGGCGATGAGGCCTATCCGCAGCTCGACCATGCGGGCAAGCAGTTGCGGCGCTTGCTTAAGCAGGCCCAAGGCGACCTGGGTGACTGGCACGATCGTCTGCAATGGCTGCTGCAGGCACGCGACCATGCCGACCTGGCACTGTGCAAGGCCGCCTGGGAGGAGGAATTGCACGAGGCCGAGCGCCATTCGGATGTGACGCTGGATGCACTGCAGCAGGCGCTGGCGCGCCGAAAGCCCGAAAAATGACCGATATGCGGGCTGATCGGCAAAGGTTTGCTGGCTAGGATGGACAGACCTTTTTCGCTACAGGCAGGAGCCGGCCAATGAATTTCAAGCAACTGCTCGACGCCGTGCGGGCCAACCCCGAATCTGTGAGCGTCCCGCCAAGCTGGACCCAGGGGCGCGCCGCCTTTGGCGGACTGATGGCTGCCATGGTGTATGAAACCATGCGTCAGAAAATCTCCGATGACCGCCCCGTGCGTTCGTTGGCCATCAGCTTTGTGGCGCCTGCCGCAGCGGACGTACCAATCCGCTTCGATGTGGAGGTGCTGCGTGAAGGCAAGGCGGTCAGTACCTTGCTGGGCCGTGCCGTTCAAGACGGCCAGGTGGTGACCTTGGTGCAGGGCAATTTTGGCGCAGGGCGGCCATCAGTGGTCGATTTGCCGGCGCTGCCGGCCACGGAAATGAAAACGCTCGAAGACGCGGCCCCCGAGCTGCCCCATATCAAAGGCGTTACCCCGGAGTTCATGCAGCATGTGGCCCTGCGCTGGGCGGTGGGTGGGTTGCCGTTCAGTGGCAACCAGTCGCGTCAGATGGGCGGCTGGGTACGTTTGCGGGGAGTGGCCGAAGAACCGGTCAACGAGGCGCATCTGCTGGCGTTGGTCGATGCCTGGCCACCGAGCCTGATGCCGTTTCTCAAGCAGCCGGCTGCCGGCAGCACGTTGACCTGGACCATCGAATTCATGCAGCCCACGGCGCAGCTATCGACGCTGGACTGGTGCCGTTATTGCGTGGAAACCGAACATGCGCGTGATGGTTATGGGCATGCCGCCGCTGAGTTGAGGACGGCGCAGGGCGAACTGCTGGCCTTGAGCCGGCAGACGGTTACCGTGTTTGCCTAGCAGATACCTGCAGGCCTGCACCCGCTCCTACAAAAGAGTGCGCGTGATTGGAGCATCAATGGCGGTGCTTGTGTCGTTCCCGCCAGGCCTTCCACCAGGCCCCGCTCAGCAAGAAACGCGGAAAGGTGATGAACTGCTCGGTCAGCAGGCGTTGCACGGCATCCTTGCGGTTGGCGAAGGGCTCGGGTTGCTCGGCTTCCAGGCGATGCCCCTGGCGCTGCAGGCCCAGGCCGGCGATCAAGGCAATGATGCCAACGGCAATCTGGCCCAGATCCAGGCCGAACAGGCCGGACAGAATCAGCAACGCGCCAAGGATGAACAACGGCACGGCGATCAGGTGCAACACCAGGTTGGCCGGGTGGCGGTGGTTGTGGTGGTAGCCGCGCCATTGCCAGGCGGGCAGGTTGGGCAGGCGTTTGCTCATGGGCATTTCCTCTCGGTCATGCCCAAAGCTTAGTGCGCCCCCAGGCGGGGGCCAATCGAGGCTGGCTATGGTGACTATAGCTTGAGCTGGCCAATGGCCTTGTTCAGTTCACCTGCCAGGGTTGCCAGTTCGCTGCTGGTGGTCGCCGAGCCCACGGTCTGATGCACGGTCTGTTCGGTGACATCGCGAATGCTCACCACGGCGCGGTTCATTTCCTCGGCCACCTGGCTTTGCTGCTCGGCGGCCACGGCAATCTGGGTGTTGCTTTCGCGCATCTGCGCCACGGCACCGGTAATCTCTGCCAGTGCTTCGCCGGCCTCCTGGGCCTGCCTGACACAGTCGTCGGCCTTGTACGAGCTTTCCTGCATGAACTCCACTGCATCGCGGGTGCCCGACTGCAGGGCCGAGACCATGGTGGTGATCTCGTCGGTGGAGTTTTGCACGCGCTTGGCCAGGTTGCGTACTTCATCGGCCACCACAGCAAAGCCGCGGCCCAGGTCGCCGGCGCGCGCTGCTTCGATGGCGGCATTGAGCGCCAGCAGGTTGGTCTGTTCGGCGATGCTGTGGATCACGCTGACAACGCCATTGATCTTCTGGCTGTCTTCAGCGAGCTGGCGAATCATCTCGGCAGTTTGCTGAACGCCGCTGGACAGCCCGGAAATCGAATCCTGCACCCGGCTGACCACCTCTTGGCCGCTACCGGCCAGGGTGTCAGCGGTTTGTGACAGATCACGGGTGGCGCCGGCGTGTTGGGCGATGTGGTGCACCGTAGCCGACATTTCGTTGATGGCGGTAGCGGCCTGGTCGGTCTCGCTCTGCTGGCCGAGCATGCCGTGGCGCACGTCGCTCATGCTCGCAGCCAGGCGCGCGGCACCGGAGTCCAGTTGCGCGGCGGTGTGGGCGACGGTACTGACCACGCGGTGGTAGGTCGCCTGCATGGCATTGAAGGCCCCGGCCATCTGGCCGACCTCGTCGCCACAGGCCAGTGGCACGCGGGCCGACAGGTCGCCGGTTTTTTCCACGTGCAGCATCACGTCCTTGAGGGTGTTGAGCTGGCTGAGCAGGAAGCGGATCAGCAACTGCGAGGCGCCGAGCATCGCCAGCATCAGGATCAGCACGCATACCGCGTAGTTGCTGAAGCGGTCGAAGAACACCTGACGCAGGCTTGGCGACTGGGCCAGCACGGCTATTTGCTGGTCGCCGTTGCGCAGCACCTGCGCACCCTGTAGCGGGTTGTTGCCCAAGAGCCGGGCGGCGGGCAGTTCGACCCAGCCTTGGGCATTGCGCAGGGCCTCGAGGGGTTCACCCGCGAAGGTGGGTGTTTGCCCGGCTGACCAGCTGATGACGTTGGCCGGGCGGGGCAGCGGCAGGCCGGCCGGCCAGGCAGCCAGCAGTTGGGCCTGCGCGGCCGCCTGGGCCTGCGCGGCCTCGGCGCGGGCGCGCTGCTCCAGGTGCACGGCATAGAGCACCAGCAGCAGGGTTGTGACAAAGGCCACCGCGTTGACGGCCCAGAACTTGTACTTCAGGGAAACATTGCTAAGCCAGGCACCCATGGGCAGGTCTTCTCTGAGTTGAGCGGGAACAATATTGGCAAGGTGCCATCATTGTGCCTACGTGCGCCATGGAGTTTGTTGATGCATATCAACACCAAGCACCAGCCCCTGTAGGAGCAGCCTTGTGCTGCGAAGGGGCAGGCAAGGCCAACCGAATGTTGTAGCTGTCATGGCCTCTTCGCAGCACAAGGCTGCTCCTGCAAAGGGGCGCGTCGGGTTCAGGGGAGTTGGAAAAACGCCCGTGCCGTTGCCGTGGTATGCGCCGCCGTATGCTCGGCTGACTCCCCCCGGTGCAGGGCCACTTCACGCAGTACCTCTGGCAGGAACGCTGGTTCGTTGCGCCCATTCTTCGGCTTGGGCCGCAGGCTGCGCGGCAGCAGGTAAGGCGCATCGCTCTCCAGCATCAGCCGCCCCTCGGCAATGTTGCCCACCAGCGGGTGCAGGTGGGTGCCACGGCGTTCGTCGCAGATCCAGCCGGTAATGCCGATGTGCAAGTCCATGTCCAGGTACGCGAACAGCGCGTCGCGCTCGCCGGCAAAGCAGTGCACCACTGCGCCGGTCAGGTGGTCGCGGTAATCCTTGAGTATCGCCAGCAGGCGATCGCCGGCGTCGCGTTCGTGCAGGAACACCGGCATTCGCAGCTCGGCAGCCAGTGCCAGCTGTGCCTCCAATGCTTTTTCCTGCAGCGGGCGAGGGGAGAAGTCACGGTTGAAGTCCAGGCCGCATTCGCCCACGGCGCGCACGCGTGCTTCATTCAGCAACTGGCGCAACTGGCGCTCGCTGCCGGCATCCCAGGTTTTGGCATCATGAGGGTGTACGCCTGCCGTGGCGAACAGGTGTGCGCCGCTCGCATCCAGTTGCTGGCAAAGCTCCAGCGCCTGTTCGCTGACCGCCAGGCTGGTGCCCGTCAGCACCATTTGCGTGACCCCAGCCTCAAGGGCGCGCTCGACGATTGCCGCCTGCTGGTCGTGGAAACTGCTGTTGGTCAGGTTGACGCCGATATCGATCAGTTGCATGGTGCTACCTCGTGCCGCGGGGCGGCCAGCATAGCAAAAACCGTGTTTTTCTGAAAAAAACCAAGAACTTCATGCTGTTGCCGTGGTCTTTTGCCGTCATTTCTCTCTTGGCGGTGCAACTCCATGGATGCCGCCCACCGACAACGGACACGTTTTCGCATGCAGCGATGCTGGCTCATTTTCCTGCTGACGCTTGGGCTGACATTGACCGGGCCCGCCCATGCGCGCGTGCCGGGACCTCAGCAGAACATCGCGCCGGCCAAGGTCCGTGACCTGCAACAGATTCGCACCAGCCAGGTGCTGCGGGTACTGGTCAACCAGAGCCGCAACAGCTCCGGTGAGGTCAAGGGCGAGCCGGTCGGCATCGAATACTATCGCCTGCGTGCCCTGGAACATTACCTCAATGCCCGCGCCGCCGACGGGCAGGAGATCCAGCTCAAGCTGATCCCGCGGGCCAAGGAGCAGTTGCTGGGCGCCTTGGCCCGTGGCGAGGGTGACCTGGCCGCGCCGGGCGAACTGCTCGACCCCGCCGTGGTGCGCGGGGTCAGCAGCAGCGCGCCGGTGCTTGACCAGGTGCCGCTGCTGCTGGTGGGACGCAAGGGCGAGCGCAGCTTCAGCCATGTCGAGCAGTTGTCCGGGCGTACCGTGGCCCTGACCAGCGCCAGTGCCGCCGGCCCATTGATCCAGCAGGTCAACCAGCAGCTGGCGCTGCGCAAGCGCGCGCCGATCAAGGTGGAGTGGGTCGACTCGACCTTGGCGGTGGAGGATGTGCTGGAAATGGTCCAGGCCGGCATCTATCACCTGACCGTGGTCGAGCAGCCGATCGCCCGGCGCTGGGCTCGGGTGATGCCGCGCCTGCGCCTGGACAGCCGCGTAAAGCTGGGAGCGCCGCAAGCCATGCGTTGGTATGTGAGACCCGATGCGCCGCAGTTGCAGGCCACGGTCGATCGCTTTCTGCAGGGCTACCGCGCACCGGACAACCAGGACGCCGCGTTCGAGCGCATCTACCGGCGCCAGTACCGGGTGCACGACCCATTGGCCAGCAAGAATCGCCAGCGCCTGAGCGCGCTGCGGGCGGTGCTGCAGAAACACGGTGAGGCGCAGCAGATCGACTGGCTCAACCTGGCCGCGCTGGCCTTCAAGGAGTCGACGCTCAACCCGGCGGCGCGCGGCACCGGAGGGGCCCATGGCCTGATGCAGATCACCCCCTCGGCGGCGCAGCGCGTGGGGGTGAGCAACACCGCCACGGTGGATGGCAATGTCCAGGCCAGTGCCCGCTATCTGGCGCTGATCCGGCGCAAGTTCTTTGCCAGCGCCAAGATCAACGAACGCGAGCGCATGGCCTTCGTGCTGGCGGCCTACAACCTGGGCCCCGAGCGCGTCCAGGCCATGCGCGCGGAAGCGCGGCGGCGCGGGCTGAATGGCGACCAGTGGTTTTTCCAGACTGAACGTATCGCCATGGAGCAGGTGGGCATGGGGCCGGTCAACTTCGTCAATAGCGTCAACAAGTACTTTTTAGCGTTCAATCGGGAGCGTGCCGCGCTGGAGCGTTTGGCGAAGCGTTGAAAGATCGATTTTATCGATTGTTATGTTGGATTATTTGCGGTTTTCATATCTATATAAACGATTATGATGGCGCCCATCCCAACACAACTTTCTCGCTTCAAGGAGTCTTCGACATGAACAACGCCACCCTCAACGCTCTGTTCTCCACCCGTGCCGGCGCTGGCCTGAGCGTCATCCGTATCCTGGTCGGCATCATCTTCATCGCGCATGGTGCGCAAAAACTGTTCGGCATGTTCGGTGGCTATGGCCTGGAAGGCACCGGCCAGTGGATGGAGAGCATCGGCCTGGCCCCGGGTTACCTGATGGCTCTGCTGTCCGGTAGTGCCGAGTTCTTCGGCGGCCTGGCCCTGGTGATCGGCCTGCTGGCCCGCCCGGCGGCCCTGGTGCTGGCGGTGACCCTGGTGGTGGCGATCCTCACGGTGCACATCGGCAACGGCCTGTTCATGTCCAACAACGGCTATGAGTTCGGCCTGGCCCTGCTGGCTGGTACCGTCGCGGTGCTGATCGAAGGCGCTGGCCGCTTCTCGCTGGACCGCCTGATCGCCCGCTGATACATCGCAAATTCCAAGATACAAGCCGCAGGCCGATCACTTTCGGCTTGAGGCTTGTATCTTGCCGCTTGTAGCTCTAGCATACCGCCTGCGCCGATTTAAACAGCTACTTGCGGGGCGCAGGAAAACCCCTCTGGGTCATCCGAAATACCGCTAAAGCGCTGGTTCGGTGACGCCTCCCACCGCTGCCCAGCGGGATTCGCGAGGCGGAGAGAAGCTCCATGAGTTGCCCACGTACCAGTGTCTGTTTGAGCCCCTTGCCTGCCAGCCAGGCATCCCGCACACCGCGCATCCTGCTCGGCGGCCAGCATCAACCCACTCTTTTACGTCACCTTGAAGGCCTGTCCCGGCGCAAGGGCCAGGCGCGTGCATTTCTGATCCAGTTCGCCGATACCGGCTGCCACCTCGCACAGTATGGCAATGACCGTTTCGACCTGGCCGTGATCCAGGCCCCGGCACCGGACGAGGCCGCCGAAATCATCGGCCACCTCACCCGTATCGCGCGCCAAGGCCTGATTACCCGCCGCTGAGGAGCGTGCAGTTGAGTACCAACATCATCACCGCGGAAGGCCATGAGGCGCTGAAGAAAGAACTGGACCACCTGTGGCGGGTATACCGCCCGGAGATTACCCAGAAGGTTACCTGGGCGGCATCGCTGGGCGATCGCAGCGAGAACGCCGACTACCAGTACAACAAGAAGCTGCTGCGTGAGATCGACCGCCGGGTGCGTTACCTGCGCAAGCGTCTTGAAGATGTGAAGGTGGTGGCCTACTCGCCGCAGCAAGAGGGTAAGGTGTTCTTCGGTGCCTGGGTGGAGATCGAGAACGACGAGGGCGAGACCATGAAGTTTCGCATCGTCGGGTATGACGAGATCTATGGGCGCAATGACTACATCTCGATCGACTCGCCCATGGCTCGTGCCTTGCTGAAAAAGGAGGAGGGTGATGAGGTGGTGGTGCACACACCTACCGGTGAAGCGACCTGGTATGTAAACAGCGTCAGCTACGGGCAATGAGTCGATGTTGCCTGTGCCAGCCTCTTCGCGGG
>NZ_JBNRIJ010000009.1:33997-40393 GCF_053557675.1 Pseudomonas sp. XP1
GCACCCCCGCACCGCCCACCAGCAACGCCCCTGCCAGCGGCAACAGCAGCAACCACACATGCGGGCTCCATTGCAGGTCGAAGGCATAGCGGTACAGCACCAGGGTAATCAGCTCGCACCCGACCGCCGCCAGCAAGCCGCTGGCCGCACCCAGCAAGCCGAACTCGATCCGCCGCGCCTTGACCAGCAATGGCCGCGCCGCGCCCAGCGCACGTAGCAAGGCGCCCTGGCGGATGCGCTCGTCCAGCGTCGCCTGCAAGCCAGCGAACAGCACCGCCAACCCGGCTGCCAGCACGAACAGCAACACATATTCCACCGCCAGGGTCACCTGGGCGAGGATGCTGCGCAGCTGATCGAGCAAGGCGTCCACCTGCAGGATGGTCACCGCCGGGAATGCCCGTGACAGTGCCACCACATCCAGGTCATGGCCCGGTGCCAGATAGAAGCTGGTCAGGTAGGTGGTCGGCAGCCCCTGCAACGTGCCGGGCTGGAAGATCATGTAGAAGTTCGGCTGGAAGCTGTCCCAGTGCACGCTGCGCAGGCTGCTGACCCGGGCCTGGCGCTGCTGGCCGCCGATGTCGAAGGTCAGCAGGTCGCCCAGTTGCAGCTTCAGGCTGCTGGCCAGTTCCGCCTCCACCGACACACCGGGGATTTCATCTTCGGCGGGCAACGCCTGCCACCAGTTGCCACCCGTCAGTGCGTTGCCTTGGGGCAGTTCGGCTGCCCAGGTCAGGCTGAGGTCGCGCTGCACGGCGCGCTCGCCTGCCGAATCCTTGCTGACCACCTGCTGCACCGGTTGGTCGTTGATTCGCACCAGGCGGCCGGGTGTCACCGGGTACAGCGGTGCCGAGGTGGCATTGACCTGCTGCAAGTGTTGGGCGAAGGGCTCGCGATCATCCGGCAGGATGTTCAGGGCAAAATGGTTGGGTGCATCCTTGGGCAGCTGCGCTTGCCAGGTGTCGAGCAGTTCCGCGCGCAGCAGCGCGACCAGGGCCATGGCCAGCAGGATCAGGCCGAAGGCCAGGGCCTGGCCGGCAGCGGCCATGGGGTGGCGCAGCAGTTGGCCCAGCCCCAGGCGCCAGGTCAGTGGAGCCCCGGCCAGCAATTGGCGCAGGCTGCGCAAACCGAGCAGCAGCAGGCCGCCGAGCAGCAGTGCGGCGACCAGGCCGCCTCCGAGCAGTGCGAAGGTGAGCAGCAGGTCCAGGCTCAGGCGCCACATGATCAGGCCCAGGGCGAACAGGGCCGCGCCGTACACCAGCCAGCTGCTGGGCGGTATCGGCAGCAGGTCGCGGCGTAGCACGCGCAACGGCGGCACCTGACCCAGCGCGGCAATTGGCGGCAGGGCGAAGCCGGCCAGGGCCACCAGCCCCGTAGCGATGCCGGCCAGGGCCGGGACGATGCCACCTGCAGGCACCACGCTTGGCAGCAGGCCATGCAGCAGGCGGAACAGGCCCAGCTGGGCCAGCCAGCCGAGCAGGGCGCCGACCAGCGCGGCGACCAGGCCAAGCATGGCCAATTGCAGGCAGTACAGGCCCAGTGCCTGGCGGCGCGAAAGGCCCAGGCAGCGCAGCAGGGCGCTGGCGTCCAGGCGGCGTGCGGCATAGCGGCTGGCAGACAGGGCAACGGCGACGCCTGCCAGCAGCACCGCCACCAGGCTGGCCATGTTCAGGTAGCGCTCGGCCTTGCCCAGGGCGCCGCCGACCTGCTGGTTGCCATCGCGGGTGTCGCGCAGGCGCTGGTTGGCGGCCAGGTCCTTTTTCAGCGCACCGCGGTACTGCGCCAACGCTTCGGCATCGCCGC
This sequence comes from Pseudomonas sp. XP1, assembly GCF_053557675.1. Classification (NCBI taxonomy): domain Bacteria; kingdom Pseudomonadati; phylum Pseudomonadota; class Gammaproteobacteria; order Pseudomonadales; family Pseudomonadaceae; genus Pseudomonas; species Pseudomonas sp. XP1. The sequence continues at coordinate 35,798 of NZ_JBNRIJ010000009.1, forward strand.
GCCACAGGTCGCGGTAGGTGACCCGGCTGCCCGGTTGAATCACGCCGGTGGCCTGCAGATCGGCCAGGTTCATCATTACCCGTGGGGTAAGGCTGTAGAAGTTGTTGGCGCGGTCCGGTTCGTAGGTGAGTACGCGGGTCATGCGCAGCGTCTTCATGCCCACATCGATGCTGTCGCCAACCTTAAGCCCCAGTGCCGCCAGCAAGCGTGGCTCGACCCATGCTTCGCCAGGTGCCGGGCCGCCGCCCGGGGTTTCTGCTGCATAGGGCTCCGCGGCACTGCGCACTTGCCCGCGCAACGGATAGGCACCATCGGCAGCCTTGACGCTGGACAGCTGGATGCCGTTGTCGCCGCCGACCACGCTGGTGAACTCGACCACCTGAGCGTGGCGCAAGCCAAGCGCCTTGCCGGCCTCGATCTGCTGGTCGCGGGCCGGTGCACTGCCCTGCAGCACCAGGTCGGCACCCAGGAACTCGCTGGCGCGCAGTTGCATGGCGCCGTTGAGGCGGGCACCGAAATAGCCGATGGCAGTGCTGGCCGCCACCGCCACCAGCAGGGCGAAGAACAGCACGCGCACTTCGCTGGCGCGAATGTCGCGCAGCAGCTGGCGCAGGGCCAGGCCGCACAGGCGGGACAGCGGCATGTGGTTCATCAGGCCTCCACCGGCGCCACCAGGCGGCCTGCATCCAGGCGGATCTGGCGGCGGCAGCGCCGGGCCAGGCGTTCATCATGGGTAACCAGCACCAGAGTGGTGCCGCGTTCCTTGTTCAGTTCGAACAGCAGGTCGCTGATGCGTTCGCCGGTGTGGCTGTCTAGGTTGCCGGTGGGCTCGTCGGCGAACAGCACTGCCGGTTGCGCGGCAAAGGCACGGGCAATGGCCACCCGTTGCTGTTCGCCACCCGAAAGCTGGCGCGGGGTGTGGCTCAGGCGCTTGCCCAGGCCGACCCGTTCGAGCAGGGTGCGCGCGTGTTCGCGGGCATCGCGACGGCCGTCCAGCTCCAGCGGCAGCATGACGTTTTCCAGGGCGTTGAGGCTGTCGAGCAGCTGGAACGACTGGAACACGAAGCCTACATGCTCGGCGCGCACCCGCGCGCGTTGGTCTTCATCCAGCGGCCCCAGGTCGTGGCCAGCGAGGATGACCTTGCCGGCACTGGGCTGGTCGAGGCCGGCGAGCAGGCCGAGCAGGGTAGACTTGCCCGAGCCCGAGGCGCCGACGATGGCCAGGCTGTCGCCCTGGGCCAGGTCGAGGGACAGCGCGTGCAGGATGGTCAGGTCACCTTCCGCGCTGGGGACCACTTTGCTAAGGTTCTGCGCAACGAGAATGCTGGGGCCCATGGAGAATCCGATGCGAGTGTGGTGGTTGAGTGCCGGTCTGGCCCTGTATTGCCTGGCCCAGAGCGCGGCGGCGGGAACACTGCTGATTGTCGGCGATAGTATCAGCGCCGGTTTTGGCCTGGATACCCGCCAGGGCTGGGTTTCCCTGTTGCAGACCCGCCTGCTGGAAGAAGGTTTCGACGACAAGGTGGTCAATGCGTCGATCAGCGGCGACACCAGTGCAGGTGGCCAGGCGCGGCTGCCGGCGCTGCTTGCAGCGCACAAGCCGAGCCTGGTGGTGCTGGAGCTGGGCGGCAATGATGGCTTGCGCGGGCAGTCGCCAGCGCAATTGCAACAAAATCTTGCCTCGATGATCGAGAGTGCGCGCAAGGCCGGTGCCAAGGTGGTGCTGCTGGGCATGCGCCTGCCGCCCAATTATGGCGTGCGCTACACCAGCGCCTTCGCCCAGGTCTATGAACAGCTGGCTGCCGAAAAACAGGTTCCGCTGGTGCCATTTTTCCTCGAGGGGGTAGGGGGCGTGCCTGAGTTGATGCAGGCGGATGGCATTCACCCGGCTCAGGCCGCCCAGCAGCGCCTGCTGGAAAATGCCTGGCCGGCGATAAAACCCTTGCTCTGATGCTTTAAACGGCGCCGTCTTTCGGCTAATGTTGCGCCCCCCGTTTCGAGTGCCACCAATGCCGCGCCCTGCCTGGTCCCTTTATGCCTACCAACTGATCGAGCCTGATGAGCAGCTCGACCTGTTCGCCTGCCAGGAAATCCGCGTCCACCTCGTTGCCCGACAGCTCGAGCTGGGCGTACCGGCCGACCGCACTCTGTGCGGTGGCCTGCTGCCTGCGCAACCGCGCTGGTCGGGGGTACCGCGCTCGATCTACCGCGACGGCCGCCTGTGCGACCTGTGCCGCGCGATCCTCGATGCCCAGCGGCGCGGCATGCGCCCGGTGTGGCCGGAGCTGCAGGGCGGCTGAACACCGCACCTTTCATCATCTGGAACGCTTGCATGGCGCCAATGCCTCCCGCTTGCATCGGCGCAGGTGTACAATCGATTCTCTTGACCCACCTTTCGAAGGATTTACCGGATGTTGCCGCGCTTTCCTGCCGTCACCCGTAGCCTGTCCCTGGCCGCCCTGCTGGTAGCAGGCCCCGCTGCTGCGCTGGAGCTGCCATTGCCACCACCCGGTGAAGACATCATCGGCCAGGTGCATGTGATCAAGGCAAAGTACGAGGACACGTTCGCCGATATCGGCACCGCCAACGACCTCGGCTACCTGGAAATGATCGCCGCCAACCCGGGCGTGGATCCATGGCTGCCAGGTGCCGGCACCGAGATCATCCTGCCGACCCGCTACATCCTGCCGCCGGGCCCGCGTGAGGGTATCGTCATCAACCTGGCCGAATACCGCATGTACTACTTCCCGAAAGGGCAGAACGTGGTGCATACCTTCCCTCTGGGGATTGGCCGTGAAGGATGGGGTTCGCCGATCGCCAATACCAAGATCACCGCCAAGACGCCGAACCCGACCTGGACCCCTCCAGCGTCGATCCGTGCCGAGCACGCGGCTGACGGTGACATCCTGCCGAGCGTGGTGCCGGCCGGCCCGGACAACCCGCTGGGGCCGTTCAAGTTCACCCTCGGCGTACCGGGTTACCTGATTCATGGTTCGAACAAGAAATTCGGCATTGGCATGCGTACCAGTCACGGTTGCTTCCGCATGCTCAACAACAACGTGCTGGAACTGTCGAAGATGGTGCCGGTGGGTACGCCGGTGCGCATCATCAATGAGCCCTACAAGTTCGGTATCAGTGGCGGAAAGGTCTATCTGGAGGCGCACACGCCGTTGGACGACCAGGGTAATCCGTCGGTGGTCGATAAACACACTGCTGTTATCAACGCCTTGCTCAAGCGTGAAGACCTGGCAAATAACCTACGCATGAACTGGGACATGGTGCGTGACGTGGTGGCCGCGGAAGATGGCATGCCTGTGGAAATTGCCGTGCCGGCCGAAAGCCAGGGTGGGGCACCGATGGTTTCGAGCATTCCGCCCGAACTGCAGTAAGGTAATTGCGACACACCCGGGCCTGCCTTAGTGCAGGCCTTTTCGTTTCTGCCAGGCGCGTTTGCTTGTGTACCGGCAATAAAAAAGCCGACCCACAAGTGGGTCGGCTCCATAACAATCCGTGAGGATTATTACTTGCGGCTGGCTTTGTCCAGCATACGCAGAGCGCGCTCGTTGGCTTCGTCAGCGGTCTGCTGAGCCTTCTGAGCGGCTGCCAGTGCGTCGTCAGCCTTACGGTAGGCTTCGTCTGCACGAGCTTGAGCGCGAGCTGCTGCGTCTTCAGTCGCAGTCAGACGAGCTTCGGTTTCTTTGGATACGCTGCTGCAACCGGTAGCCAGAACTGCGGCCAGAGCCAGAGCAGAGAATTTCAGAACGTTGTTCATCGTGTTCCCCTTCAAGGACTTTCTATTAAATAGCCATCTCTCGGAAAAGAGAAACTGGCCGGCGTACATAGTACCCATTACTTGTAGTAAGTAAACTGACTAAGCGCAAGAACTGCAAAAAAAATGTTGCTTGACGCCTTTCCGACAAGATTTGCGACACGCCTGTGAAAAAAACGTACAGGGTTCGCAAGCGACTGTAGTACAGGAACTTTTTTGTTGAACTAAGGGTGACTTTAACTGTCCTTCAGCGTCTTAAGCCCTAGTACACCGGGTGGCTTCCTGGTGCGCTGGCAAGAATGACATCTGGCTGCATTTTCGCCATTTTTAACCGCCACCACCTTGAGCAATCCCGCCTGCGGCGCCTACTATCTTGTGAGTGCCACAGGATCCGAACGATTGCAATCGTCCAGTGGTCGAAGGGGCAACAGGTGGCGTAGAGGATTCTGTGCCGGATAAACCACCATCGGTTAAGGTATGGGTCTGCCGAGTAGACCTGCGAGGAGTAGTGATGAGCGAAGCGCTGACCATCCACCATGACCAGGCCGGTCATCAGTTCGAGACCAGCGTGGACGGTCATCGTGCCTATCTGACGTACATGGACCTGGGCAAGCAGACGCTGGACATCTATCGCACCTTCGTACCCAACGCCCTGCGCGGCCGCGGGATTGCTGCCGCCCTGACCGAACGGGCCCTGGAGTACGCTGACCAGATGGGCTACACGGTGATTCCGTCCTGCTCGTACGTGGAGCGCTACATGGAGCGCCAGCAACGGCATTCGAGCAAGGTCTGATTCTGTAAAAAAAGCGGGGCCGCGTGGGGGGCCA
>NZ_JBNRIJ010000009.1:40539-53336 GCF_053557675.1 Pseudomonas sp. XP1
GCAAGGTCTTCTCGGTAGCCGACCAGTCGATGCAGGCATCGGTGATCGACACGCCGTACTGCAGATCGTCCAGGTTCTTCGGAATCGACTGGCAGCCCCAGTTCAGGTGGCTCTCGACCATCAGGCCGATGATCGACTGGTTGCCTTCGAGGATCTGGTTGGCGACGTTCTCCATTACCAGCGGTTGCAGGGCCGGGTCCTTGTTGGAGTTGGCGTGGCTGCAGTCGACCATGATGTTGGCCTTGATCTTGGCCTTGGCCAGGTCCTGCTCGCATAAAGCGACGCTGACCGAATCGTAGTTCGGCTTGCCGTTGCCGCCGCGCAGTACCACGTGGCCGTACGGGTTGCCCTTGGTGGTGACGATCGACACGCCGCCTTCCTGGTTGATGCCAAGGAAGCGGTGCGGCTTGGACACCGACTGCAGGGCGTTGATGGCAACGGTCAGGCCGCCGTCGGTGCCGTTCTTGAAGCCGACCGCCGAGGACAGGCCCGATGCCATTTCGCGGTGGGTCTGCGATTCGGTGGTGCGGGCGCCGATGGCCGACCAGCTGATCAGGTCCTGCAGGTACTGCGGGGAAATCGGGTCGAGTGCTTCGGTGGCGGTCGGCAGGCCCATTTCGGCCAGGTCCAGCAGCAGCTTGCGGCCGATGTGCAGGCCATCCTGGATCTTGAACGAGTCATCCAGGTACGGGTCGTTGATCAGGCCTTTCCAGCCGACGGTGGTGCGCGGCTTCTCGAAATACACGCGCATGACCAGGTACAGTGTGTCGGACACTTCCTCGGCCAGCACTTTCAGGCGCTCGGCATATTCGTGGGCGGCCTTGATGTCGTGGATCGAGCAAGGGCCGACCACGACGAACAGGCGATGGTCCTTGCCGTCGAGAATATTGCGCACCACTTCACGGCCGGCAGTAACGGTCTGCAGGGCCTTGGCGCTGAGGGGTAGTTCCTTCTTGAGTTGATCAGGAGTGATCAGGGTCTCGTTGGAGGCAACGTTCAAGTCATCGATCGGTAAATCAGCCATCGTGTTACTCGTCAGGTCACGGGTGCCGGCCGCCAACTATCCCCGTGCGGCCCAGCAGCAAGAATAATCGCAGCGGGGAGCCGAACCTTAGCGCGTTACAGGTGGCGCGACAATGGGCTGGGCCCAGTCCGTGTGGGGTTTTTCCGAGATGGCAGGTGTTTGTCGTGCATGGGCTGCCCAGCGCTGCGCAACCTGTGTAAAAAGAGGGCTGACTTTTACCTGGAGATCGGCATGCATTCGCACACACCACGTATCGGCATCATCGGCAGTGGCGCCATCGGCGGCTTCTATGGGTTGATGCTGGCCCGGGCCGGCTTCGATGTGCATTTTCTGTTGCGCAGCGAGTACGAGGTTGTTCGCGAGAAGGGGTTGGCCCTGGACAGTGCCGTGCATGGCAACTTGCAGATGAAGGTGCAGGCCTATGCCAGTGTCGCCGACATGCCGCCCTGCGACTGGCTGCTGGTGGGGGCCAAGGCCACCAGCAATGACCAGCTGGCGCCGCTGATCGTGCAGGTGGCCGCACCTGGCGCCAAGGTGGTGCTGCTGCAGAACGGCCTGGGCGTGGAAGAGCAGTTGCGCCCTGCCTTGCGCAGTGACATGCACCTGCTCGGCGGCCTGTGTTTCATCTGCGTCAACCGCCAGGCGCCCGGTGTGATCCGCCATCAGGCCCTGGGTGCGGTCAACCTCGGTTACCACAGCGGGCCGGCCAACGATGGCGGTGCTGCACTGGTCAATGAAGGCGCGGGGCTGTTCCGGGCTGCGGGCATCGACTCGCAGGCCATGCCCGACCTGGTCCAGGCACGCTGGCAGAAGCTGGTTTGGAACGTGCCTTACAACGGCCTGTCGGTGCTGCTCGGTGCCAGCACCACGCCGCTGATGGCCGACAGCCATGGCCGCGCCCTGATTCAGGCCTTGATGGCCGAGGTGGTCCAGGGGGCGGCGGCGTGTGGCCATGTATTGCCCGAAGGGTATGCCGAGCACCTGTTCCAGGTGACCGAGCGCATGCCCGATTACTGGCCCAGCATGTACCACGACCATGTCCACAAGCGCCCGCTGGAACTGCAGGCCATCTATGCAGAGCCATTGGCACAGGCGCGTGCGGCGGGCTGCCACTTGCCGCGCATGGAGATGCTGTACCAGGCGCTGGCTTTCATCGACCGGGGCCAACAGACCCGCTGAGGGTGGCGCTGGCGCTGCCGGGCCCTCCAGCCCGCATCACCAGCACGCCGGACGGCAAAGCGTGCGTCCGGCGCGCTGCTAAGCTGAAGCTTGCTCTGCCGCAGCGGCAGTCGAGGAGGTCGAATGATCCACTCCATGCTGTACGCCACCGACCTCGGTGTCTACGCCCCTTTTGTCATGCAACACGCGCTGGCGCTGGCGCGCACATTCGGCGCCGAGTTGTATGTGATCCACGCGGTGGAGCCCATGGGCCAGTTCGCTGAATCTCTCTTGCAAAGCTACCTCGATGAACAGACGCTCGACCAGCTGCACAGCCAGGGGGTGAACACGGTGATGGCCAATATCGAGCAGCGTGTGCTGGAAAACTTTCGCGACGAACTGGGCGAGGAGGCCGATCTGGCGGTGATCAAGGCGGTGCGGGTACGCCAGGGCGACCCGGCGCAGGTGATCCTCGACCAGGCACAGCGGCTGAGCGTCGACCTGCTGATTTTCGGTAGCCACAGCGCTGGCGCCGGCGTGGATGTGCCATTGGGGCGTACGGCGGTGCGGCTGCTGCAGCTGTCGCCGGTACCCGTGTACATGGTGCCGCTGGCGCAGCATTTGGGGCGTAGGAAAGCATGAAGATGGCCGTAGGCCATTTCGTGGGGTATGTAACAAAATAGTTCTAGATTTATTTCCAGAACCACTAATATAGTTATATATCGTCGCTGCCTGCTGCCGCGGACTCATCGCTGAACCGAGGGGAACCTATGAAGCTTCAACAACTGCGCTACATCTGGGAAGTGGCGCACCATGACCTCAACGTCTCCGCGACGGCGCAGAGCCTGTATACCTCCCAGCCAGGTATCAGCAAGCAGATCCGCCTGCTCGAGGATGAACTGGGTGTTGAAGTCTTTGCCCGCAGCGGCAAACACCTGACCCGCGTTACCCCGGCCGGTGAGCGCATCATCAATACCGCCGGCGAAATCCTGCGCAAGGTCGAAAGCATCAAGCAGATTGCCCAGGAGTTCTCCAACGAGAAGAAGGGCACGCTGTCCATCGCCACCACTCATACCCAGGCGCGTTATGCCTTGCCGCCGGTGATCAGCAATTTCATCAAGCAGTACCCGGAAGTGTCCTTGCACATGCACCAGGGTTCGCCCATGCAGATTGCCGAGATGGCCGCGGACGGTACTGTCGACTTCGCCATCGCCACCGAGGCGCTGGAGCTGTTCGGCGACCTGATCATGATGCCGTGCTACAAGTGGAACCGCTGCGTGGTAGTGCCGCAGGGCCATCCGTTGACCAAACTGCCGAAGCTGACCCTGGAAGCGGTCGCCGAATACCCGATCGTTACCTACGTGTTCGGTTTCACCGGGCGTTCGAAGCTGGACGAAGCGTTCAACCACCGCGGCCTTACGCCGAAAGTGGTGTTCACCGCGGCTGACGCCGACGTGATCAAGACTTATGTGCGCCTGGGGCTGGGCGTGGGGATCGTCGCCAAGATGGCGGTGGACACCAAGCTCGATAGCGACCTGGTGGCCTTGGATGCCAGCGAGCTGTTCGAAGCCAGCATCACCAAGATCGGCTTCCGCCGCGGCACCTTCCTGCGTGGTTTCATGTGCGACTTCATCGAGAAGTTCGCCCCGCACCTGACCCGTGAAGTGATGGCCAAGGCCATACAGTGCCACAACAAGCAGGAGCTGGAAGATCTGTTCGAAGGCGTCGAACTGCCGGTGCACTGATCCGGAATTGCAGGGGCCGCATGGCCCCTGTGGGAGCGGGTTTACCCGCGAAGAAGGCGAAGCGGTGTATGGCACCGGCTTTGCCGCTGTTCGCGGGTGAACCCGCTCCCACAACGGCCCAGCTGTTTATGCCTTGGTAATCAGGTTGCCTGCGTGCAACCCGCATTCCTTCTGCGTCGACTCTTCCCACCACCAGCGCCCTTCGCGCTCATGCTGGTTTGGCAGCACCGGGCGGGTGCAGGGCTCGCAACCAATGCTGATGAAGCCGCGCTCGTGCAGGCTGTTGTATGGCAGCTCCAGCATGCGGATATAACCCCACACTTCCTCGCTGGTCATCTGCGCCAGCGGGTTGAATTTGTACAGGGTGCGTTCGGCGGTGGAGAAGGCGCTGTCGATTTCCACTGCCGCCACCTGGCTGCGGGTGCCCGGGCTCTGGTCACGGCGCTGGCCGGTGGCCCAGGCGCTCACGGTGGCCAGCTTGCGGCGCAGCGGCTCGATCTTGCGGATGCCGCAGCACTCGCCGTGGCCGTCCTTGTAGAAGCTGAACAGGCCCTTTTCCTTGACGAACGGGTCGAGCTTGGCGCGGTCGGGGCTGAGGATCTCGATCGGCAGGTCGTACTGCTCGCGGACCTGGTCGATGAACCGGTAGGTCTCCGGGTGCAGGCGGCCGGTGTCGAGGCTGAACACCTTGACCTGCTTGTTCAGTTTCCAGGCCATGTCCACCAGCACCACGTCCTCGGCGCCGCTGAAGGAGATCCACAGGTCATCACCGAAGTGCTCGAAAGCAAGCTTGAGGATGTCCTGCGGGGACTTGTTGGCATAGGTCGCGGCCAGGGCGGCGACGTCGAAGGGTTGGCTCATCAGGCGGTTTCCATCTTGGCTGTGGCGCTGTGCGCTCGTAGTGAGGTGATGGTAACAAAAAATGGCGGGGCAGGCGGTCTTGGAGTCGGTGGCGCCTGCTTCGCGGGCTCGCCCGCGAAGAATTCACCAACGATCACAAGCCTTGCAGGGTCTCCATCAGCACCCGCACCTTGGCAATCGACTCTTCATACTCGGCCTGCCACTCGGAGTCGGCAACCACGGCACCGCCGCCCCAGCAGCTGACCTGCCCGCCCTTGACCAGCAGGCTGCGAATGGCAATCGAGCTGTCCATTTCGCCGCGCACGTCCACGTATAGCAGTGAGCCGCAGTACAGCGCCCGGCGCGCCGGCTCCAGTTCGTCGATGATCTGCATGGCGCGGATCTTCGGCGCGCCGGTGATCGAGCCGCCTGGGAAGCTGTCACCGATCAGGTCCAGGGCGTCCTTGTCGCTGGCCAGCTGGCCGGTGATGCTGCTGACCAGGTGGTGCACGTTGGGGTAGCTCTCCAGGCTGAACAGCTCCGGCACCTTCACCGAGCCGATCTCGCAGGTGCGCCCCAGGTCGTTACGCAGCAGGTCGACGATCATCAGGTTTTCCGAGCGATCCTTGGGGCTGTGCAGCAGCTCCTCGGCATTGCGCATGTCTTCTGCCGGGTTGCTGGCGCGCGGGCGGGTGCCCTTGATCGGCCGGGTTTCCACCTGGCGCTGGCTGACGCGGATGAAGCGCTCGGGCGAAAAGCTCAGCAGGGCGCTGCCGTCGGCCAGTTGCTGGTAGCCGGAGAAGGGGGTGGGGCAGGCTTTGCGCAGGGCCTGGTAAGCGTGCCACGGGTCGCCCTGGCAAGGCGCGCGGAAGCGCTGGGTAAGGTTGATCTGGTAGCAATCACCGGCCTGGATGTAGCGCTGCACCTGGTCAAAGGCGGCCTTGTACTGCTCGGGCTGCAGGTCGCCGGCCATCGGCGCGAGTAGCTGGAAGCTGCCGATTTCCGCGTTGTCGGCCCCTTCGAACAGGGCGATCAGGCGTTCCCGTTCGCTGCCCGACAGGCTTGGGTGGAACACCAGTTGGCTGGTCGCGCACTGGTGGTCGGTCACCAGCGCCCAGGCATACAGGCCCAGTTGCGCGTCTGGCAGGCCAAGGTCGTCCACGGCCAGGCTGGGCAGGTGTTCCAGGCGGCGGCCGAAGTCATAGCTCAGGTACCCGATCAGGCCGCCAGCGAACGGCAGCTCGGTACCTGCGGGCAACTGCGCATGGCCCAACCGTGCTAGGCCGGCGCGCAGGCGCTGGAGGAAGCTGCGCCCATCTTCGTCGGGCTGCGCCTGCAGGTGTTGCAGCGGCCAGGCGCTGAGCAGGTCGAAACGCCCGCGTTCGGCGCCGGGGCGGGCGCTGTCCAGCAGGATCGCACCGGGGGCCTGGCGCAGGCGGGCGAAATAGGCGGCAGGGTCGGGCTGATAGGGCAGGGGGTGAAGCGTACAGGTCGGCATCAGTATGGACGGCGATGTAAAAGCGAGGAGGGCGATTGTAGACCTGTGCGGGAAATGCGCCTAGCACTGGGCGCGACATTCAACAATGTGTTTGCAGCCCGTTCGCAGCACAAGGCTGCGCCTACAGGATATCGCGTTATCTGTAGGAGCAGCCTTGTGCTGTGAATGGGCTGCAGGGCAGCCCTTGGCGATTTCAGCGCGGATGCACGTGCCCGAACATGCCTTGCGATACCCGCACGCGCTGTTCGGCATCTTCGCTTATGCCATCCTTGGCCAGCGCTTCCAGGTGCGCCTCGATGGCGTGGGTGCGCTGGGTCAGGCCGCAGTCGTTGGCGATCTGGATGTTCAGGCCGGGGCGGGCGTTGAGCTCGAGAATCAGTGGCCCCTTGTCCTGGTCCAGCACCATGTCGACACCGATGTAGCCCAGGCCGCACAGCTCGTAGCAGCCGGCGGCCAGCTTCATGAAACCGTCCCAGTTCGGCAGTTGCACGCCATCCACCGCGTTGGTGGTGTCCGGGTGCTTGCTGATGATGTTGTTCAGCCAGGTGCCGCGCAGGGTCACGCCGGTGGCCAGGTCGACACCCACGCCGATGGCGCCCTGGTGCAGGTTGGCCTTGCCACCGGACTGGCGGGTCGGCAGGCGCAGCATGGCCATCACCGGGTAGCCCATCAGCACGATGATGCGGATATCCGGTACGCCTTCGTAGCTGATGCTCTTGAAGATCTGGTCAGGGGTGACCCGGTATTCGATAAGCGCGCGGTCGCGGTGGCCACCCAGCGAGTACAGCCCGGTGAGGATACTCGAGATCTGGTGCTCGATCTCCTCGTGGCTGATGATCTTGCCCGACACCGTGCGGTAGCGGTCCTCGAAGCGGTCGGCGATCACCAGGATGCCGTCACCACCGGCGCCCTGCGCCGGCTTGATGACGAAATCGCTGCGCCCACCAATGATCTGGTGGAGCTTCTCGATCTCTTTCTCGGTCTCGATGATGCCGTACATTTCCGGCACATGGATGCCGGCCGCCAGGGCGCGCTCCTTGGTGATGATCTTGTCGTCGACGATCGGGTACAGGTGGCGCTTGTTGTACTTCAACACGTAGTCCGCGTTGCGCCGGTTGATACCCATGATGCCCCGGGCCTCCAGGGCTTTCCACGTCTTGATCAGGCCAAACATCAGGCGTCAGCCTTCTTCAGGAATGCCTTGAAGCGCACGAGCTCGGTCAGGCGGTAGCCGCGGTAGCGACCCATCGCCAGCATGAAGCCCACCAGGATCAGCAGCACGGCCGGGAAGGTGAACACGAAGTACACCAGCTCCGGCACCATCATCAACAGGTGCGCCAGGGAAGCGGCGAACAGGGTGCCGATGGCCACTTTCATGGCATGGCCGCCGCCACGCTCTTCCCAGGTGATGGACAGGCGCTCGATGGTCATGGTCAGGATCACCATCGGGAACAGCGCTACCGACAGCCCGCGTTCCAGGCCCAGCTTGTGGCTGAACAGGCTGATGGCGGCAATCAGCACCACGACGAAGGTCAGTACCACCGACAGGCGTGGCAGCATCTGCAGCTTCAGGTGTTCCAGGTACGAGCGCAGCGACAGGCCCAGGGCGGTGATTACCGTGAACAGCACGATACCGAAGCCCAGCTGGGTCTCGCGGAAGGCCAGGGCGATCAGCACCGGGGTGAAGGTACCCAGGGTCTGCAGGCCGACCAGGTTGCGCAGCACCAGGATCACCAGCACGCCGATCGGGATCATCACCATGATCATGAAGGTTTGCTGGGTCTGCAGCGGCAGGCCGTACAGCGAATATTCGAGGAAGTCGGCGTCGGTATTCTCGTCAGTCAGCTTGGCCAGGCGGATGGCGTTCATCTCGCTGTTGTTCATGCTGAAGGTGACGTTGGCCTTCTTGCCGCCATCGACGGTGATCAGGTTGTCGTCACCGGTCCACCACAGCAGGCGATCGCTGGGCAGGCCCTGCTCACCGGTGTCCGGGTTGAAGTACAGCCAGTCGGTACCGTTGAAGCTGCGCAGCCACAGTTCCGGGGTTTGCGGGGTGTCGGCCACCAGGCGGATGGTGTGCACCTTCTCCATCGGTACATGGGCGATCGACAGCAGCAGGTCGATGACCTGGGCCTTCTTCATGGCCGTGGTGTCGCCGGCCAGCAGCAGTTTGACGTTGTCGTCGTTGAGGTTGTTGACCCGCTTGATGGTCTCGCTGACGAAGGTCTCGACGTCGGCCGAGTGCTGGCGGATCGGCGCCATCAGGGCCTCGGCGGCAATCTTCTCGGGGCCTTCCACTGCGAGGCTGTCACGGAAGGTGGGGCCTTTGACCGTGGTTTTCTCGTTGCTGTAGCGCTTGGTCAGCACCAGGCGGTAGTAGAGGGTCTGGTTGCCGCTGGCGCGGCGGGCCGACCAGGTGACCTTGCGGTTGCCGTCGGCACGGTTGACGCTCACCCCATAGTTGTTGGAGATGAAGCTCTCGTTGAGGCTGACGTAGTCGCGGTTCAGCGGTGGCACGAACATCTGCACCTTGACCGGGTCCTTGGTGCTGGCCACGAACTCGACCTTGGCGTCGATGTTCCACAGGTCGTCGGTTTCATCCTCGGTTACCGGGATGCCGAGTACGAAGATCTGATAAGCCGTGACCGCCACGCCCAACAGCACCAGCACGGTGATCAGGACTTTCAGATGGAGGGTAAGAGAGCGCATCGGGATTACTCTGCTTTGGGAGCGTCGGTGGCACAGGCAGGTTTGCCGGCCGCGTATTTAAGGCTTGGGTCGACCAGCGCGTCGAAGTGCTTGAGCGCCTCGGAGCCGATCAGCAGCGGGAACTGGAAGGCGCTGCGGTCGGTGAGGTTGACTTCGATGGTGCGCACGGCCTGGCCCATGCAGATTTCAAGTTCGATGACCGGGCGTGCGGTGTAGGCCTTGCCCGATTCAGCATCATAGTCGCCGGCCCGGCGCTTGATCTTGCTTACGCGTGCCAGCGGGCGTTCGATGGGGTGGGAATGGGCGGCGTCGATGGCCAGGTAGAAGCGCACCCAGCTTTCGCCGTTGCGCTTGAAACGCTTGATGTCGCGGGCGCTGAGCGATGCGGTCTTGGCGCCGGTGTCGAGCTTGGCGGCCACTTCCAGGTCCAGGTCGCCCAGGCGTGCATATTCGTTGAGACCGTACACGGTCTTGCCTGCGGCCTGGCCAAGGGCCGGCAGCAGGGTGAGGCAGAGCAGCAATAATGCGGGTGTAAGTCTCATATTCCTGGCGCGGTGCAGTGCAAGGTTCGGGGCTGTTTTCAAAGCCATGTTCAGAGCCGTGTTCAGGGCAAGGCGACTGGCAGCGACTGCGCAAGCTTCCTTGTTCATCTGTCAACAGCATGAATGGATGACAGACAGGCTATCCATACTCCAACGGAGGCGCGGCATTCTATCACGCCGGCGCCTTGACGCCAGCGGTGCGCGATCTGACAGCGCCGGGCCGGCGTTAGTTCGTTCTTAGACGATTGTCGACAATATTCATTTTGTCTTTGACTGCCCCTGTCGAATTAGCTAATTTCTGGCAAATAGATTTGCAAGGTGTCGACAATATGCAAGACCTATCCACCCCCAGCCCGGTGCTGGCAGACGAAACGGAAACCTTGTCCGAAAACGTCTTCCGGCGCATCCAGGCGGCCATCGTCAAGGGCGATATCGCCCCCGGCAGCAAGATTTCCGAGCCGGAGCTGGCGCGTACCTACGGCATCAGCCGCGGGCCGCTGCGCGAGGCGATTCACCGCCTCGAAGGCCAGCGCCTGCTGGTGCGCGTGCCGCATGTGGGGGCGCGGGTGGTGTCGCTGAACCACGCCGAACTGATCGAACTGTACGAAATTCGCGAATCGCTGGAAGGCATGGCCTGCCGCCTGGCCGCCGAACGCATGAGCCAGGCCGACATCGACGAACTGCGCCGGGTGCTCGATACCCACGAGCGTGATGCCGCGTTCCAGGCCGGCTTGGGCTATTACCAGCAGGAAGGCGACTACGACTTCCATTACCGGATCATCCAGGGCAGTGGTAACCAGACCCTGGTCAAGATGCTCTGCGGCGAGCTGTACCAGCTGGTGCGCATGTACCGCATCCAGTTCTCCGCAACGCCCAACCGGCCGCGCCAGGCCTTTGCCGAGCACCACCGCATTCTCGATGCCATCGCCGACCGTGACGGCGAGCTGGCCGAACTCCTGATGCGCCGCCACATCGGCGCGTCCAAGCGCAATATCGAGCGTCACTACCTGGACGCCCACAACAACAGCCCACGAGGTGAGAAATGACTGTGAAGAGCACCCCCGGTCAGCGTTTCCGCGACGCCGTTGCCGCTGAACATCCGCTGCAGGTGGTTGGCGCCATAAACGCCAACCATGCCCTGCTGGCCAAGCGCGCCGGCTTCAAGGCCATCTACCTGTCCGGTGGCGGCGTCGCCGCCGGTTCGCTGGGCCTGCCGGATCTGGGCATCAGCGGCCTGGACGATGTACTCACCGACGTGCGCCGCATCACCGACGTGTGCGATTTGCCGCTGCTGGTGGATGTCGACACCGGTTTCGGCGCCTCTGCCTTCAACGTCGCCCGTACCGTGCGCTCGATGAGCAAGTTCGGCGCTGCCGCCATCCATATCGAGGACCAGGTTGGCGCCAAGCGCTGCGGCCACCGCCCGAACAAGGAAATCGTCAGCCAGCAGGAAATGGTCGACCGCATCAAGGCCGCAGTCGATGCCCGTACCGATGACAGCTTCGTGATCATGGCGCGTACCGACGCCCTGGCCGTCGAGGGCCTGAACGCCGCCCTGGACCGCGCCGCCGCCTGTGTCGAGGCTGGTGCCGACATGATCTTCCCGGAAGCCATCACCGAACTGCAGATGTACAAGACCTTCGCCGACCGGGTGAAGGCACCGATCCTGGCCAACATCACCGAATTCGGCGCCACGCCGCTGTACACCACCGAAGAGCTTGCCTCGGTCGATGTCTCGCTGGTGCTGTACCCGCTGTCGGCGTTCCGCGCGATGAACAAGGCAGCCGAGAACGTGTACACCGCGCTGCGCCGCGACGGCACGCAGAAGAACGTGATCGACACCATGCAGACCCGCATGGAGCTTTACGATGCCATTGGTTACCACGCCTTCGAGCAGAGCCTCGATGCGTTGTTTGCCCAGAAAAAAGGTTGAGCCTGTGAGGGCCTTTTCGCCGGCAAGCCGGCTCCCACAGGTGCCGCACAAGGTTCGAGCCCAGTGCAAGACATTGTGGGAGCTGGCTTGCCGGCGATAGGGCCGATGCAGCCACCCCCGAATTAGCCAGAAAGAATCCATAACAAGTTCAAGAAAGGAGAAACACCATGGCCGAAGCAAAAGTACTCAGTGGCGCAGGCCTGCGCGGCCAGGTGGCCGGCCAGACCGCATTGTCGACCGTGGGCCAGGCCGGTGCCGGGCTGACCTATCGTGGTTACGATGTGCGTGACCTGGCGGCGGGTGCCGAGTTCGAGGAAGTCGCTTACCTGCTGCTGTACGGCGAGCTGCCAAGCAAAGCCGAACTGGCCGACTACAAGCGCAAGCTCAAGGGCCTGCGTGACCTGCCGCAAGCCCTGAAGGAAGTGCTCGAGCGCATCCCGCGTGACGCCCACCCGATGGACGTGATGCGCACGGGTTGTTCGGTGCTGGGTACCCTGGAACCCGAACTGACCTTCGATGCCCAGCGTGACAAGACCGATCGCCTGCTGGCGCTGTTCCCTGCGGTGATGTGCTACTGGTACCGCTTCACCCACGACGGCGTGCGTATCGACTGCAGCAGTGACGAAGACACCCTCGGTGGCCACTTCCTGCACCTGCTGCACGGCAAGAAGCCGAGCGAGCTGCACGTCAAGGTCATGAACGTGTCGCTGATCCTCTACGCCGAGCACGAGTTCAACGCCTCGACCTTCACCGCCCGCGTCTGTGCCTCGACCCTGTCCGACCTGTACTCCTGTGTAACCGCTGCCATCGGTTCGCTGCGTGGCCCGCTGCACGGCGGTGCCAACGAGGCGGCGATGGAGCTGATCGAGCGTTTCCAGAGCCCGCAGGAGGCCACTGCCGAGCTGCTGCGCATGCTGGAACGCAAGGACAAGATCATGGGCTTTGGCCACGCCATCTACAAAGAGTCCGACCCGCGCAACGAGGTGATCAAGGGCTGGTCGAAACAGCTCGCCGACGAAGTGGGTGACAAGGTGCTGTACCCGGTTTCCGAAGCTATCGACAAGACCATGTGGGAGCAGAAGCGCCTGTTCCCCAACGCCGACTTCTACCATGCCTCGGCGTACCACTTCATGGGCATCCCGACCAAGCTGTTCACCCCGATCTTCGTCTGCTCGCGCCTGACCGGCTGGGCGGCGCACGTCTTCGAGCAGCGCGCCAACAACCGCATCATCCGCCCGAGCGCCGAGTATGTCGGTGTCGAGCAGCGCCAGTTCGTACCGATCGAGCAGCGCTGAGTCATAGATCGCTGGGGCTGCTGCGCAGCCCTTTCGCGACACAAGGCCGCTCC
>NZ_JBNRIJ010000009.1:53443-56098 GCF_053557675.1 Pseudomonas sp. XP1
CCCGAATACCGTGACCGAGCCTGATAACGATATGAACACAGCATTCCGCAAGCACCTGCCAGGCACCGACCTGGACTACTTCGATGCCCGCGCGGCGGTCGAGGCAATCAAGCCTGGCGCCTACGACGGCCTGCCTTACACCTCTCGCGTACTCGCCGAAAACCTGGTGCGCCGCTGCGACCCGGCTACCCTCGACGCCTCGCTGGGCCAACTGATCGAGCGCAAGCGCGACCTCGACTTCCCGTGGTTCCCGGCCCGCGTGGTATGCCACGATATTCTCGGCCAGACCGCACTGGTTGACCTCGCCGGCCTGCGTGACGCCATTGCCGACAAAGGCGGCGACCCGGCCCAGGTCAACCCAGTGGTGCCGGTGCAACTGATCGTCGACCACTCGCTGGTCGTCGAGTGCGGTGGTTTCGACCCGCAGGCCTTCGAAAAGAACCGCGCCATCGAAGACCGCCGCAACGAAGACCGCTTCCACTTCATCAACTGGACCAAGAAGGCGTTCAAGAACGTCGACGTGATCCAGCCGGGCAACGGCATCATGCACCAGATCAACCTGGAGAAGATGTCGCCGGTGATCCACAACGACCGTGGCGTGGCCTACCCGGACACCTGCGTCGGCACCGACAGCCACACCCCGCATGTCGACGCCTTGGGCGTGATCGCCATCGGCGTGGGTGGCCTGGAAGCCGAGAACGTGATGCTCGGCCGTGCCTCGTGGATGCGCCTGCCGGAAATCGTCGGCGTCGAGCTGACCGGCAAGCTGGCGCCGAACATCACTGCCACCGACCTGGTGCTGGCCCTGACCGAATTCCTGCGCAAGCAGAAAGTCGTCGGCGCCTACCTGGAGTTCCACGGCGAGGGTGCCCGTGCCCTGACCCTGGGCGACCGCGCCACCATCTCCAACATGGCCCCGGAATATGGCGCCACTGCGGCGATGTTCGCCATCGACCAGCAGACCATCGACTACCTGCGCCTGACCGGCCGCGAAGAACAGCAGGTCAAGCTGGTGGAAACCTATGCCAAGGCCGCCGGCCTGTGGGCCGACAGCCTGGGCGGCGCAGTCTACGAGCGCACCCTGAGCTTCGACCTGTCGAGCGTGGTACGCAACATGGCCGGCCCGTCCAACCCGCATGCCCGCGTTGCCACCAGCGACCTGGCGGCCAAGGGCATCGCCGGCAGCTGGGAAGAAGTGCCGGGGCAAATGCCTGATGGCGCGGTGATCATTGCCGCCATCACCAGCTGCACCAACACCAGCAACCCGCGCAACGTGATTGCCGCAGGCCTGCTGGCGCGCAATGCCAACAAGCTGGGCCTGGCCCGCAAGCCGTGGGTCAAGTCGTCGCTGGCGCCTGGCTCCAAGGCCGTGCAGCTGTACCTGGAAGAGGCCGGGCTGGAGAAGGAGCTGGAACAGCTCGGCTTTGGCATCGTCGCCTTCGCCTGCACTACCTGCAACGGAATGTCCGGCGCCCTGGACCCGGTGATCCAGCAAGAAATCATCGACCGTGACCTGTACGCCACTGCCGTGCTGTCGGGCAACCGCAACTTCGACGGGCGCATCCACCCGTATGCCAAGCAGGCTTTCCTCGCCTCGCCGCCACTGGTGGTGGCCTACGCCATCGCCGGTACCATCCGCTTCGACATCGAGAAGGATGTGCTGGGTGTGGTCGATGGCAAGGAAATCCGCCTCAAGGACATCTGGCCCAGCGACGAAGAGATCGACGCCGTGGTGCGTGCCGCGGTCAAGCCGGAGCAGTTCCGCAAGGTGTACATCCCGATGTTCGCCATCGAGGAAGACCGTGGGCCGAAGGTGGCACCGCTGTACGACTGGCGCCCGATGAGCACCTACATCCGCCGCCCGCCGTACTGGGAAGGTGCCTTGGCCGGCGAACGTACCCTGCGCGGCATGCGCCCGCTGGCAGTGCTGCCGGACAACATCACCACCGACCACCTGTCGCCGTCCAACGCCATCATGCTCAACAGCGCTGCCGGCGAGTACCTGGCAAAGATGGGCCTGCCGGAGGAGGACTTCAACTCCTACGCTACCCACCGTGGCGACCACCTGACCGCCCAGCGCGCTACCTTTGCCAACCCCAAGCTGTTCAACGAAATGGTGCGCAAGGAAGACGGCAGCGTGAAGCAGGGCTCGCTGGCGCGTATCGAGCCGGAAGGCAAGGTCACCCGCATGTGGGAGGCGATCGAGACCTACATGGAGCGCAAGCAGCCGCTGATCATCGTCGCCGGTGCCGACTACGGTCAGGGTTCGTCCCGTGACTGGGCGGCCAAGGGCGTGCGCCTGGCCGGTGTCGAAGCGATCGTCGCCGAAGGCTTCGAGCGTATTCACCGTACCAACCTGGTGGGCATGGGCGTGCTGCCGCTGGAGTTCAAGCCGGGCACCGACCGCAAGACCCTCGGCCTGGATGGCAGCGAGACCTATGACGTACTGGGCGCGCGTACGCCGCGGGCGACGCTGACCCTGGTGGTTACTCGCGCCAACGGCGAGCGTCTGGAGGTACCGGTGACCTGCCGTCTGGATACCGCCGAGGAAGTGTCGATCTACGAAGCCGGCGGCGTGCTGCAGCGCTTCGCCCAGGACTTCCTCGAAGCGACCGCCTAATTGCAGGGGGCCGCTTTGCGGCCCATCGCCGGGGC
>NZ_JBNRIJ010000009.1:56275-57508 GCF_053557675.1 Pseudomonas sp. XP1
AATCCCCGCCACCTACATCCGTGGCGGCACCAGCAAAGGCGTGTTCTTCCGCCTGCAAGACCTGCCCGAGCAGGCGCAGATCCCCGGCCCTGCCCGTGATGCACTGCTGCTGCGGGTGATCGGCAGCCCCGACCCCTATGGCAAGCAGATCGACGGCATGGGCGGTGCCACTTCGAGCACCAGCAAGACCGTGATCCTGTCGCAAAGCATCAAGCCTGAACACGATGTCGACTACCTGTTCGGCCAGGTCAGCATCGACAAGGCCTTCGTCGACTGGAGCGGCAATTGCGGCAACCTCTCCGCCGCGGTCGGATCGTTCGCCATCAGCAGCGGCCTGGTCGACCCGGCACGCATTCCGCGCAACGGCATCGCCACCGTGCGCATCTGGCAGGCCAACATCGGCAAGACCATCATCGCCCATGTGCCGATCACCGAGGGAGAAGTGCAGGAAACCGGCGACTTCGAGCTGGACGGGGTGACCTTCCCGGCTGCAGAGGTGCAGCTGGAGTTCCTCGACCCGGCGGCCGATGAAGATGGCGACGGCGGGGCGATGTTCCCCACCGGCAATCTGGTCGATGACCTCGATGTGCCAGGTGTCGGGACGTTCAAGGCGACCCTGATCAATGCCGGTATCCCGACCATCTTCGTCAATGCGGCGGATATCGGCTACACCGGCACCGAACTGCAGGACGCCATCAACGGCGACGCGCAGGCGCTGCTGCGCTTCGAGACGATTCGCGCCTATGGTGCCGTACGCATGGGCCTGATCGACAACGTCGACCAGGCTGCCGGGCGTCAGCACACACCGAAAGTGGCTTTCGTCGCGCCGCCGAGCACCTACACTGCGTCCAGTGGCAAAGCGGTGCAGGCAGGTGATATCGACTTGCTGGTACGGGCCTTGTCGATGGGCAAGCTGCACCATGCAATGATGGGGACGGCCGCGGTGGCCATCGGCACCGCGGCGGCCATTCCGGGCACGCTGGTCAACCTCGCCGCAGGCGGGGGCGAGCGCAGCGCCGTGCGTTTCGGCCACCCCTCGGGCACCCTGCGGGTGGGGGCCGAGGCGCGCCAGGTGAATGGTGAATGGACAGTGACCAAGGCAATCATGAGCCGCAGTGCTCGCGTGCTGATGGAGGGCTGGGTTCGCGTGCCTGGCGATAGCTTCTAACGCACCACTGGCGCTCGGCTTTAGTTCGTTGGGGCCGCTTTGCGGCCCTTCGCGGGCTCGCCCGC
>NZ_JBNRIJ010000009.1:57622-59090 GCF_053557675.1 Pseudomonas sp. XP1
GGGTGCTGCAAACCCTCGCCGATTACGCCCTCACGTACCGGGTCGAATCCGCCGAAGCCCTGGACACCGCACGCAACTGCCTGATGGATACCCTCGGCTGCGGCCTGCTGGCCCTGCGCTTCCCCGAATGCACCAAACTACTGGGCCCCCAGGTGGAAGGCACCTTTGTGCCCAACGGCGCCCGCGTCCCCGGCACCGCCTACCGCCTGGACCCGGTCAAGGCCGCCTGGGACATCGGTTGCACGGTGCGCTGGCTGGATTACAACGATACCTGGCTGGCCGCCGAATGGGCCCACCCCTCGGACAACCTAGGGGGGATCCTGGCCGTTGCCGATCACCTTTCCCAGAAGCGCGTGGCCGCAGGTGAAACACCGCTACTGATGCGCGATGTGCTCGAAGCCATGGTCATGGCTCACGAGATCCAGGGCGTACTGGCGCTGGAAAACGCCTTCAACCGTGTTGGCCTCGACCACGTGATACTGGTCAAGGTGGCCTCCACCGCCGTGTGCGCCAGGCTGATGGGGGCCAGCCGTGAGCAGATGCTGAGTGCCTTGTCCCACGCCTTCGTCGACGGCCAGGCGCTGCGTACCTACCGCCATGCGCCCAACGCCGGTTCGCGCAAATCGTGGGCCGCCGGTGATGCTTCCAGCCGTGGCGTGCGCCTGGCCGATATTGCCTTGCGTGGCGAGATGGGCGTGCCGGGTGTACTCACTGCGCCACAGTGGGGCTTCTACGATGTGCTGTTCAGCCACACCAACAAGGACCTTGCGCTCAAGCCGTCCGAGCAGCAAGAGCTGCGCGTGCCGCAGGCCCTGGGCAGCTACGTGATGGAGAACGTGCTGTTCAAGGTCAGTTTCCCGGCCGAGTTCCACGCCCAGACCGCATGCGAGGCAGCGGTAACCCTGCATCCACTGGTGCGTAACCGCCTGCACGAAATCGACCGTATCGTCATTACCACCCAGGAGTCGGCAATCCGCATCATTTCCAAGAGCGGCCCGCTGGCCAATGCCGCCGACCGCGATCACTGTCTGCAGTACATGGTGGCGGTGCCGCTGATTTTCGGTCATCTGGTGGCCGAGCATTACGAAGACACCTTCCATGCCAACCATCCCAGTATCGACCGCCTGCGCGAGAAGATGGAGGTGGTGGAAGACCCGCGCTTCAGCCGTGAATACCTGGAGCCGGACAAACGCTCGATCGCCAACGCGCTGCAGGTGTTCTTCAAGGATGGCAGCAGTACCGATCAGGTGGTGGTGGAATACCCGATCGGGCATCGCCGGCGGCGAGGGGAGGGCATACCGTTGCTGGAGGCCAAGTTCAGGGACAACCTGGCGACGCGCTTTGCGCGGCAGCGGTGTGGGGAGATTCTTGAGGTGTGCAAGGACCAGCAAAAGCTGGAACAGATGGCGGTGCACAGGTTTGTCGACCTGTTCGTGATCTGAGGTTGCCTGTGCTGGCCTCTTCGCGG
>NZ_JBNRIJ010000009.1:59246-72902 GCF_053557675.1 Pseudomonas sp. XP1
CATCCTACAACTCAGCTTACGCCTGAACCACCGGGATCTTGGCGTTGGCTGCCGCTTCGCGGAACTCGGCGATCTGGTCGAAGCTCAGGTAGCGGTAAACGTCGGCAGCCATGCTGTCGATGTCCTTCGCGTACTGCATGTACTCTTCGACGGTCGGCAGCTTGCCGATGATCGAAGCGACAGCAGCCAGCTCGGCCGATGCCAGGTACACGTTGGTGGCGTCGCCCAGACGGTTCGGGAAGTTACGGGTCGAGGTGGAGACCACGGTCGAACCGGTCTGCACACGTGCCTGGTTACCCATGCACAGCGAGCAGCCTGGCATTTCCATGCGCGCGCCAGCCTTGCCGTAGATGCCGTAGTAGCCTTCTTCGGTCAGCTGGTGAGCGTCCATCTTGGTTGGCGGAGCCAGCCACAGACGGGTCGGGATGCCGCCCTTGACCTTGTCCAGCAGCTTGCCGGCAGCACGGAAGTGGCCGATGTTGGTCATGCACGAACCGATGAACACTTCGTCGATCTTCTCGCCCTGTACCGAAGACAGCAGGCGGGCATCGTCCGGGTCGTTCGGCGCGCAGAGCACAGGCTCTTTCACCTCGGCCAGGTCGATTTCGATGATTTCGGCGTATTCGGCATCGGCGTCGGCCGACAGCAGCTCAGGCTTGGCCAGCCAGGCTTCCATGGCCTGGGCGCGGCGCTCCAGGGTGCGGGCATCGCCGTAGCCTTCGCCGATCATCCAGCGCAGCAGGGTGATGTTGGACTGCAGGTACTCGGCGATGGCCTTCTCTGGCAGCTTGATGGTGCAACCGGCAGCGGAACGCTCGGCCGAGGCGTCGGACAGCTCGAAGGCTTGCTCGACGGTCAGCTCGTTCAGGCCTTCGATCTCGAGGATGCGGCCGGAGAAGATGTTCTTCTTGCCCTTCTTCTCGACGGTCAGCAGGCCCTTCTGGATGGCGTAGTAAGGGATGGCGTGGACCAGGTCACGCAGGGTGATGCCTGGCTGCAGTTTGCCCTTGAAGCGCACCAGCACGGATTCTGGCATGTCCAGCGGCATGACGCCGGTGGCGGCGGCGAAGGCCACCAGGCCGGAACCTGCCGGGAACGAGATGCCGATCGGGAAGCGGGTGTGCGAGTCGCCACCGGTACCCACGGTGTCAGGCATCAGCATGCGGTTCAGCCAGCTGTGGATGATGCCGTCGCCAGGGCGCAGCGACACGCCGCCACGGGTGCGGATGAAGTCTGGCAGGGTGTGGTGGGTGGTGACGTCGATCGGCTTCGGATAGGCCGCGGTGTGGCAGAACGACTGCATCACCAGGTCAGCGGAGAAGCCCAGGCACGCCAGGTCTTTCAGCTCGTCGCGGGTCATCGGGCCAGTGGTGTCCTGGGAACCGACGGTGGTCATCTTCGGCTCGCAGTAGGCGCCTGGGCGCACGCCCTGGCCTTCTGGCAGGCCGCAGGCACGGCCGACCATTTTCTGTGCCAGGGTGAAGCCCTTGCCCGAATCGGCAGGCTGCTCCGGCTTCTTGAACAGGTCGGAAGCACCCAGGCCCAGTTCGGCACGGGCTTTTTCGGTCAGGCCGCGGCCGACGATCAGCGGGATACGGCCGCCAGCGCGGACTTCATCCAGCAGCACTTCGGTTTTCAGCTCGAAGTTGGTGACCAGTTCGTCGCTACCGTGACGGCGTACTTCGCCCTTGAACGGGTAAACGTCGATGACGTCGCCCATGGCCAGGTTGGTGCAGTCGAATTCGATCGGCAGGGCGCCGGCGTCTTCCATGGTGTTGTAGAAGATCGGGGCGATCTTGGTGCCGAAGCAGAAGCCACCGGCGCGCTTGTTCGGCACGTACGGGATGTCGTCGCCGAAGAACCACAGCACCGAGTTGGTGGCGGATTTGCGCGAGGAACCGGTACCGACCACGTCACCGACGTAGGCAACCGGGAAGCCTTTGGCCTTGACGGCTTCGATCTGGGCCAGCGGGCCGACCGAGCCAGGCTGCTGCGGCTCGATGCCGTCGCGGGCCATCTTCAGCATGGCCAGGGCATGCAGCGGGATGTCAGGGCGCGACCAGGCGTCCGGAGCAGGGGACAGGTCGTCGGTGTTGGTTTCGCCAGGCACCTTGAACACGGTCAGGGTGTACTTGTCGGCGATGGCCGGACGTGAGGTGAACCACTCGCCGGCAGCCCAGGATTCCAGCACGGCCTTGGCGTGAACGTTGCCGGCCTTGGCTTTTTCGGCCACGTCGTGGAAGGCATCGAACATCAGCAGGGTGTGCTTGAGCTGTTCGGCCGCGACGGCGCCCAGTTCGGCGTCATCCAGCAGTGCGACCAGCGTTTCGATGTTGTAGCCGCCCTGCATGGTGCCCAGCAGTTCGGTGGCGTGCTTGCGGTCGATCAGTGGCGACTTGGCTTCGCCCTTGGCGACGGCGGAGAGGAAAGCGGCCTTGACGTAGGCGGCTTCGTCGACCCCTGGCGGTACGCGGTTGGTGATCAGGTCTACGAGGAAGGCTTCTTCGCCGGCCGGCGGGTTTTTCAGCAGCTCGACCAGGCCTGCAGTTTGTTCGGCGTTCAGCGGCTGGGGCACGATACCCAGGGCGGCACGCTCTTCGATGTGTTTGCGGTAGGCTTCAAGCACAGTTATTTCCCTCATCAGTGGTCCCTAAAGGGGGTCCGGGACGCTCATCCAGCATTCAATGCACCCATGCGCTGCCACGGCTTTGTGGGCCGCCCAGCCAGAGTCGCAAAGAATCCTTACAGAAGCTGCTTTCAAAGTTTTACGCCAGCAGAACGGGGAGCTGATGAGGGCTGGCACGGGCATGCGAGGGATGCATGGCCCGGGCCAACGCCGTTCTACCGGATGAACTGTGCTCGTGACGCTTTGAAAACAGCTTCCAACGGACATTGTTGCCTTTGAAAAGGCCGGATGATTCTACGGCAAAAAAAGCCCGAAGGTAAGGCGGCGAAGATGACTTTAACGAGTGACCCTGGTTAGACAAAGGGCTAACATGGGACCGTGTTCCACCGCCAAGCTGTTGTTTTTCATGTCCAACAAGTCCATCAAGACCCCTTGTGTCGGCCTGTGCTCCACGGTGTACGGGGACACGGTTTGCCGTGGCTGCAAGCGGTTCCACCACGAAGTGATCAACTGGAACGGCTACGACGATGCGCAGAAGCGCGCCGTGTGGCTGCGCCTTGAGCAGCTGCTGGTGCAGGTGATGATGGCCAAGCTGGAGGTGTTCGACAAAGGCCTGCTGCGCCAGCAACTGGATCAGCGTTCCATCCGCTTTGTCGAGCAGCAGTCGGAATACTGCTGGGCGTACCAGCTGATTGCCCGCGGAGCGCGGATGATCCGTGACCTGGAGGCCTATGGCATGGTGCTGTTGCCGGAATTCCGCGACTGGGAGCTGCCGCAGTTGCGCGACGCCATCGACCGCGAGTTCTTCCTGCTGTCCGAGGCGCATTACCAGCGCTACATCGCCCCGGCGTTCCTGCAACAGGCTTTGGAGTAGGCTGTTTCCCGCTGATTTCGGGCGGCATTGCTCGCGTAGTGTCCGGCGTTTTCCATGTACAGGAAGCGCCCATGAGTGACTATGTCTACCATCCGGAATTTTCCTTTCTGGCTCGCTGCTGGTGGCAGCTGAGCGATGACGTCCTGCGCGCCGATCAGTGGGACGCTTCGATCGCCAAGCTCGCTCCCATGTGGCTGCATTACGGCGGGGCCGCGCTTCACAACGATCACTGGTACAGGTACCTGCGGGCCGAGCCCGAAGGCACAGGGCAATTGCGACTGCAGACTTGGAGCTATACCAAGCCCGGTCATGTCTATGGCGAGCTGTTCTGGTTCGGTGCCTATATCAGCGGTACAGACCGAACCGGTGCGACGCTGCGCTATGAAATACGGCCTTATGACCGGAACTGGAAACCGCTGAACCGGATTGTCCACGGTAACCCGGGCGCGCTGTCAGGCTATGCAGGCGTCAAGGACCAGACCGAGGCGGCGGCCGGGCGCCAGCGTCTGACCGACCCGCAGCACCTTTGGAGCCTGTCGGGTATGAACCACGAGGATATCAAGCGCGGGGCGCGGTTATGCAATGTCGTTCTGGTCAACGCCGCCGGGCAACGGGCCAGACGCTTGGCCAACCGGGGGGCGTGGCTTATAAACACGTTGTCCGGCCAGCCGGGCCTGATGGCCCTGGAAGTGCTGGACTACGCCCATGAAGCGCGTGAGGTCGCCTGGGGCTCGGGCCTGCAGCGCGCAGGCAGCAGTCATGTGTTCAAGGCAGAGCACAGTTTCATCGCCAGCCTGTACTGGCGGGCCGACGAAACACCAGCCGGGCCTACCGGCTCCACTGACGGCCTGCAGGGCTTGGTGGCAGCTCGTTTTGACGAAGGCTCGGAGTGGAACCCACGGGCAAGGTTGAGTGTGGAGCAGGCCGATGCTTTGGGTATGCGTTGGCGCGAGGGTGAAACCCGACCGGCATGCGAGCGTTTCTGGTTTGCTGCCTACCTCAGTAACGGGGTGTATGCGTACGAAGTCTGGCCGCTCGACAAGCGTGGTCGGCGCTTGAACTTCACCCTTCGCAAACAGAAGGGCTGGACCATGAACCTGGCGCAGCGTTGGCAGGCGAATCGTGCAGAGGCGGATTTTCTCTGGCATCTGGACGGGTTGGACCCGGCGGCCTTGCAAGTGGGGGCAACAGTGGCCAACGTGAAGCTCCGGCACAGCAGTGGCCGTGTCGTGAAGCTGGCAGATCGTGCCGAACGCAGGCTGGGGACGGAGGCGCTGGGTGAAGAAGGATCCCTGACTGTGCAGGTAGTGGAAACCTCAGCCAGGTTCTAGGGGGCGCAAGGGCGCTGATACAGCGCCCTTGCCAGGGTTCAGTCACCGCTGTACTCGCAGCCACTGGTGCAGGTCTCGTGGATGCGGACCTTCGACAGTTCCGGCAGCAGCGGTTTGACCTGATCCCAGATCCACTTGGCGATCACTTCGCTGGTGGGGTTTTCCAGGCCAGGAATGTCGTTCAGGTAGTTATGGTCCAGTTGCTCGTAGATCGGCTTGAAGATCGCCTTGATCTCGGCGAAGTCCCGGATCCAGCCGGTGTGCGGGTCGAGCGGGCCGGTCAGGTGCAGGCCGACCTTGAACGAGTGGCCGTGCAAGCGACCACATTTGTGCCCGGCAGGGACGTGAGGCAGGCGATGGGCCGATTCGAATGTGAATTCCTTGAAGATTTCCACGCTGTCATAACTCTATGTGAATCAAGAATGCGCGCAGTCTACCAGCATGGCCGCTACAAGGCTTGCAGGCGTTCATGCAACCGCCCGGTGGCAATCAGCTCCAGCAACTCGTCGCCCAGCCGCTGGCTCTCGGCAATGGCCTTGTACCAGTAGCGCTTGCGGCCAGGCGCATCGCCCATGAAACGCTTGAAGTCGTTGCGGTCGGGCAGCTTGCCGTAGGGCAGCGCCGCCAGGTACTGCGGCGAGGGTGTCATCAGCAGCACGTTCTGCAGGCGGGTGGCATCGCCCTTGCGCCAGGGCAGGGCTTTGTCGAACCAGCCGGGTACGACCTTGTCGGTGAAGTGCGGGTACAGCACCAGGTCGTCGCCACGGTAGGGCAGGTCGAGGTGGTAGTCGAGCAAGCCGCCGTCGCGGTAGGTACCTGCACCTGCGCCGGGGATGTCTTTCACACCCTCCATGATCATGGGGATGGAGCCCGAGGCGAGCAGGGCATGGCGCAGGTTGGTCAGGTCCAGCGGCAGGCAGCGTGAGGGGAAGTCGGTCAGTGCGTCGAGCGGCGGTGTGGCGCGGCCGTCATGCAGGATGATGCGCTCGAAATGCCGGGCCAGGCGTGAACGGCCGAGCAAGTTGCTGGCGATCACAGAACCCAGACCGAAGCCCAGGCGGCCGCGATGGTCGTGGGCGAGCTGGCCATGGCTCTTCACTACCAGGATGTTCAGGCGGTAGTGTGGGTTGGCCAGCAGCTGGCCGTCGCGGCCTTGCAGCAGGTCATCCAGCATGTGTTGGCAGCTACGGGTGATTTCGGCCGGGGTGACGCCCTTGGCGAAATCCTGCTCGGTGTACAGTTCGCCCAGACGACGGATGCCTGCGACCGGGTCGTCGAGGCAGGCACTGGCGAAGCGCCAGGCGCCGATCGAGGCGCCGATCAGCGCACGTTGGCGTGGTGCCGACGGTAGCCACTCACCGAACAGCGCCAGGTCCAGGCCCTGGATGCCCAGCGGCTTCGGCCCGCCAGCCGCACCTGGCAGCACTCCGACATCGGCTGCCTGCAGGCCGCGCTCGCGGACCTGCCGCAGGGCACGTTGGCCGGCCTTGAAGGTCAGGGCGGGGTATTTGATGTGAATGGCGCTCATGGCGGACCTCTTGGGCGGCAGGCGGGTCATTATAGGGCTTCATACGAATACCCTGTGGCTTTAGCCGCGAAGAATCCAGCGCGGTGCATGGCACCGGCTGTGCCGGTGTTCGCGGGTGAAGCCGCTCCCACAGGGGCGCGCAGTATTTGGTGATGGCGAGACAGTAGCCTGACCTGCGCTATCATGGCGCCAGTTGTTTTCAGGTTGAATTAAGGACCGGTGGTTAATCTTAACCCCGTAGACAACTTGCACAGTTCTCAGGAGAGAAGAACGATGAAACGCATGACTGCCCTGTTCACCGTAGCCGCCGCCCTTGCCCTGGGCGCCCATTCCGCCATCGCCAAGGATGTGCAGCCCGACGAAGTGGTCAAACTGGTCAATGCCAAGACCGTCAAGTCGCTGGACGAACTCAAGGCCGCCGCCGTGGCCAAGCACCCAGGCGCCACCGTCACCGACTCGGAGCTTGAAGACGAGTACGGCCGCTACATCTACAAGGTCGAGCTGCGCGACACGCAGAACGTCGAATGGGATGTGGCGCTGGACGCCAAGACCGGTGAAGTGCTGAAGGACGAGCGGGACAACTGATGATCCACCTACTGCGGCCGGCGCGCTACCTCGCGCTGGCCCTGCTGGCCGTGTGTTCCCTGGCCGTTGCCCGCGACCTGGACCAGGACGAAGCCCTGGAGCTGCGCCAGAAGGGCATCATCCTGCCGCTCGAGCATCTGCTGGAAACCGCCCTGGGGCGTCACCCCGGGGCGCGCCTGCTGGAGGCCGAGCTGGAAGAAGACGACAATCGCTACGAATACGAAGTCGAGTTGCTGACGGCTGAAGGTGTGGTGCGCGAGATCAAGCTCGACGCCAGCAGCGGTGCCCTGCTCAAAGACGAGGAAGACGACTGAATGCGCCTGTTGCTTGTCGAGGACAATGTACCGCTGGCCGATGAACTGACCGCCGGCCTGCAGCGCCAGGGCTACGCCGTTGACTGGCTGGCCGACGGCCGTGACGCGGTGTACCAGGGCCAGAGCGAACCCTACGATTTGATCATCCTGGACCTTGGGCTGCCGGGCCTGCCTGGCCTGGAAGTACTGGCCCAGTGGCGTGCTGCCGGCCTGGCCACGCCGGTGTTGATCCTTACTGCCCGTGGCTCGTGGGCCGAGCGTATCGAAGGGCTGAAGGCCGGGGCCGATGACTATCTGAGCAAACCCTTCCACCCCGAAGAGCTGCAGTTGCGCATCCAGGCGTTGTTGCGCCGTGCCCGTGGCCTGGCCAACCAGCCGACGCTGGAAGCGGCCGGCCTGCACCTGGACGAAAGCCGGCAGTGCGTGAGCCGGGACGGCGTGGATATCCAGCTGACCGCCGCCGAGTTCCGGCTGCTGCGCTACTTCATGCTGCATCCGCAGCAGATCCTGTCCAAGAGCCACCTGGCCGAGCACCTCTACGACGGTGAAACCGAGCGCGACTCCAACGTGCTGGAAGTGCACGTCAACCATTTGCGACGCAAGCTGGGCCGCAGCGTCATCGAGACCCGCCGCGGGCAAGGCTACATCTACGCCGGGAGCGCCGCGTGAAGTCGATCCAGGCGCGCCTGAGCCTGGGCCTGGTGGCGGTGCTGGTGGTGGTCGGTCTGGTGCTGGCACAGCTGACCTTGTGGCTGTTCGAAGTCGGCCTGCAGCGCTACCTGGAGAACGGCCTGCGCAAGGAAAGCGAAAACCTGCTGGTGGCCCTGGTGCGCGGGCCTTCGGGCCTGCAGCTGGATGAGCGGCGTATCTCGGCCGCCTACCAGCGGCCGTTTTCCGGCTATTACTTCCGCATCGATTTCGATAAAGGCACCTGGCGTTCCCGTTCGCTGTGGGATCTGGACATGCCCAAGCCCGCCGCGCCGGGCCTTTCCGACAGCCACGAACTCGGCCCGGAAGGCCAGCAACTGCTGGCCCTGCGTGCCGATTACCGGCGCCTGGGCCAGGACATCTCGATCAGCGTGGCACAGGATTATTCACCGGTACGCGAAGGTTTCCGGCGCCTGCAGCAGATCGGCCTGGGCATGGGCCTGGTGGCGCTGATCCTGGTGCTGGTGTTGCAGCGCATCACAGTGACCCGCTCGCTGCGGCCGCTGGAGCGGGCACGCCAGCAGATCGCCCAGTTGCAGCAGGGCCAGCGTTCGCAGCTGGATGCCGAAGTGCCCAGCGAACTGGCGCCGCTGGTGGGGCAGATCAACCACCTGCTGAGCCATACCGAAGACAGCCTGCGCCGTTCCCGCAATGCCCTGGGCAATCTGGGCCATGCACTGAAGACGCCACTGGCGGTGTTGCTGAGCCTGGCCTCCAGCGAGCGCCTGAAGGACCTGCCGGATGTTCGCACGCAGATGCGTGAGCAACTGGAGCAGATTCAGCAACGCCTGGCGCGTGAGCTGAACCGTGCGCGCCTGGCGGGGGATGCGCTGCCTGGCGCGCAGTTCGATTGCGACCTCGAGCTGCCGGGGTTGCTGGGGACGCTGGGCATGATCCATGGTGAGGGCCTGCTGCTGGCCAGGGACGTACCGCCCGGGCTGCTGCTGCCGTGGGACCGGGAGGACTTCCTGGAACTGCTCGGCAACCTGCTGGACAACGCCTGCAAGTGGGCCGACAGCGAGGTACGGCTGGGAATTGCGCCGAATGCCGAGGGCTACCAGGTGTGGGTCGATGATGATGGCCCCGGTATCCCCGAAGGCCAGCGGCAACAGGTGCTGGAGCGCGGTTCGCGGCTGGACGAGCAGGTCGACGGGCACGGGCTGGGGTTGGGCATCGTGCGCGATATCGTCGAGGCCTGGGGCGGGCGCCTGGCGCTGCTGGATAGCCCCCTGGGCGGCTTGCGGGTAAGCATCGACTTGCCGCGCAAGGCTCGGTGATACCGGGGCCGCTTTGCGGCCCATCGCCGGCAAGCATGACTCCGTGGGCCATATCACCACTGCAAAAAAATTGCAGTACAGCCGCATTTTTTTGAATTAGCCCAATCCCACCCCACCCGGCAAAATTCCCCCACGAAACCCTGCGGTTTCCATCTCTCCACGGACGGAGCCCCTTGTGCTATTGCAACCGCAATACGAGGCCCAGGCCACCTTGGCTGGGCTTTCTTTTCAACCAGAAAAACTACAGATTCCGATTACCTACATGTCTGCCTCGCGTTCCGAAAGTCGTCTGCAGCGGCTGTTGCCAGCGCCCCTGAATATTCCCCCCAAAGAATGGTTGCGTGCCGGTATCGGCGCGTTGCTCGGCCTGTTCCTTGCCGGCTGGCTGACCAGCATGGCCTATGGCCCCAGCATTGCCTTGCACCTGCTCGGCCCGCTGGCGGCTTCGGCCGTGCTGGTGTTCGCCGTGCACTCCGGTCCGTTGGCCCAACCTTGGCCGGTGCTGGGCAGCTACGCCCTGGCCGGTGTGGTCGGCCTGGCCATGCGCCAGGGCTTCGGCCCGGAGTTGTGGGTGGCCGCTGCCGCCCTCGGTATCTCGATCCTGGTGATGTGCCTGCTGCGCTGCCTGCACCCGCCAGGTGGCGGGGTGGCGGTGAGCGCGGTGCTGGCCGACCCGGGGCTGACCGCCATGGGCGATCACCTGCTGGAGCCGGTGCTGCTCAATGCACTGATTCTGGTAGCGGTGGCGATCCTCTACAACCGCCTTACCGGCGTGCGGTACCCGAAAGGCGCGGTGCCGCGCAAGGACCTGCACCACACCCATGACCCGCTGCCCAGCGAGCGGGTAGGCATCCGTGGGGAAGACCTGGACCAGGCCCTGGAAGACCTGGGCGAGTTCGTCGACGTCACCCGGGACGAACTGGAACGCATCATCCTGGCCACCGAGCAACATGCCCTGCAGCGCAGCCTCGGTGGCATCACCGCAGCCTCGGTGATGTCCCGCGACGTGCAGTTCGCCACCCCCGATACCACTCTGGAGCAGGCCTGGAAACTGCTGGCCAGCCACCACCTGAAAACTCTGCCGGTGCTGCAGCAGGGCAAACTGGTGGGAATAGTCAGCCTCAGCGACCTGGTCGGCCCGGCCATGCAGCGTGGTCGCTTCAGTTGGCGCGGTTTGTTCGGCCGCAAGGCCGTGCGCATGGAGCAGGTGATGAGCCGCCGGGTAATCAGCGTCAGCAGCCAGCACCCGTTGGAGCGCTTGCTGCCGTTGCTGTGCGAACAGGGCCTGCATTGCCTGCCGGTGCTCGATGCCGACCAGTTGGTGGGCGT
The DNA here is from genome assembly GCF_053557675.1 of Pseudomonas sp. XP1. Taxonomy (NCBI): domain Bacteria; kingdom Pseudomonadati; phylum Pseudomonadota; class Gammaproteobacteria; order Pseudomonadales; family Pseudomonadaceae; genus Pseudomonas; species Pseudomonas sp. XP1. The sequence continues at coordinate 69,819 of NZ_JBNRIJ010000009.1, forward strand.
GATCACCCAGACCGATCTGATCGCCGGCCTCAAGCGCCAGCTGCTCAGCAAGGCCGAGGCTTCAGATAACCGGGTCCCAGCGTTGTGACCAGTCGCTGGCGCCGTCGGCCACCAGCCGGCGCAGGATGGCGAAGGCCTGTTGCAGGGCTTCGCTGTCGCGCTTGCGCGGGTACACCAGGAAAGTCGGGTAGGTGAATTCCGGCGCCTGCGGTACCCGCTCGAACACCCCGCTGTCCAGATAGGCCTGCACCACCCGCGTGCGGAAGTAGCCGCTGCCGCCCTGGTCAAGTATGAACTGCAAGGCCAGCGGGCCCAGGTTGAAGCTCAGCGCCGGGCGCGCGCAGTCGGGCAGGGCGGCATCGTGCTGGCGACGGAAGGCTTCGCCCCAGTCGATATAGATGTACGGGGCCGGCTGGTTGACCCGGCGCACACGAATCAGCTTCTCCTCCATCAACTGCTCCACCTGCAAGCCTGGACCGTAGGTCGGCTGGTAGACCAGCGCGGCATCCAGCAGGCCCATCTCGACCTTGCGCAGCAGCGCTTCGCCGTCGCTCACCTCGCTGCGGATGGCGTGGCTGGGCAGCTCGCGGTGCAGGGCACTGACCCAGTCGAGCAGCATCGGGTTGCCCAGGCTCACCTCACCGCCCACGTGCAGCACTTGCTGGCAACCCTCGGGCAGCGGCAGGTCGCGCCGCGCCGCTTCCCAGGTTTGCACCATCTGGTTGGCATAACTGACGAATGCCTCGCCGTCGCTGGTCAGGCTGGCGCCGTTGCGGCTGCGCACGAACAGCTGGCAGCCCAGTTGCTGTTCCAGGCGCTGCACCCTTGCGGTGATCGCCGTCTGTGACACGAACAGGCGTTCGGCGGCGGCGACCAGGCTGCCGCAACGCACGATTTCCAGAAAGGTACGGGCCTGATCGATGTCCATGAGCTGCTCGGTGGCTGAAGGGGCTGCCTATTCTAGAGGCTTTGCACCGTTGTGGGGCGTTTTTGCGTTGTCTGCAAATTTGCAGGTCGGTTGTGACTTTAGTCCCATGGCGGCGCGGGTGTAGCGGTCCATACTCAAGTTTCGCCCTTCAATAACAACAAGTACCGGGGTTTCTTTCGATATGAGCTACCAGCACAGCTACGCCCATTCCATTTCCGACCCTGCCGCGTTCTGGGCGGAACAGGCCGCGCATCTGGCCTGGCACCGCAAGCCTGCCCTCACGCTGCAAGACAATGCCGACGGCACCCACCGCTGGTTTTCCGATGGCCGCCTGAACAGCTGCTACCTGGCCCTCGATCACCAGATCGAGCAGGGCCGTGGCGAGCAGCTGGCGCTGATTTACGACTCGCCGGTGACCGGTGTGCAGCAGGCCTACACCTATCACCAACTGCGCGACGAGGTGGCGCGACTGGCCGGCTTGTTGCGCCAGTTGGGGGTGAACAAGGGCGATGGCGTGATCATCTACATGCCCATGGTGCCGCAGGCGGCCATGGCCATGCTGGCTTGCGCGCGGATTGGCGCAGTGCACTCGGTGGTGTTCGGTGGCTTTGCCGCCAACGAGCTGGCCTTGCGCATCGACGATGCCCGGCCGACGCTGCTGCTGACGGCGTCCTGCGGGCTGGAGTTCGAGCGGGTAATCGAATACAAGCCGCTGGTCGATCGTGCCCTGCAACTGGCCCGTCACCAGCCGCGCAATGTGCTGGTGCTGCAGCGCCCGCAGGCGCGTGCCCAGCTGCAGCCGGGCCGCGACCTGGACTGGCAGGCGGCATTGGCCGAAGCCGAGCCGGTGGCACCGGTGGAGCTGGATGCGGGCGACCCGCTTTACATCATGTATACCTCTGGCACCACCGGCAAACCCAAGGGCATCGTGCGGGAAAACGGCGGCAATGCCGTGGCGCTGTGCTACGCCATGCGCCATATCTACGGCATGCAGGCCGGCGATGTTTGGTGGGGCATATCCGACGTGGGCTGGGTGGTCGGCCATTCGCTGATCGTCTATGGGCCGCTGATGAGCGGCTGTACCACAGTGTTCTACGAAGGCAAGCCGATTCGCACCCCGGACGCCTCGGCCTACTGGCGGGTGGTAGAGCAATACAAGGTCAACGCATTGTTCTGCGCCCCTACGGCCATGCGCGCCATCCGCAAGGAAGACCCTGAGGGCGAGCTGATCCGCAAGCACGACCTGAGCTCGCTGCGCCAGCTGTTCCTGGCTGGCGAGAAACTGGATTCGAGCACCCACGAATGGCTGGAACGGGTCAGTGGCAAGCCGGTGCACGACCATTGGTGGCAGACCGAGACCGGCTGGCCGGTCACCGCGCCCTGCGTCGGGCTGGAAGGCAGCGCGGCGAAGCCAGGGTCGAGCAACCGTGCGGTGCCGGGCTACCACGTGCGCGTGCTGGATGACGAGGGCCACTTGCTGGGGCCGAACCATCAGGGCTCGATCGTCATCGCCCTGCCATTGCCGCCCGGGTGCAGCCAGACGCTGTGGGGGGACCATGAGCGTTATCTGCAGGCCTACCTGCGGACCTACCCGGGGTATTACCACACGGGTGATGGTGGCTACCTGGACGATGACGGCTTCGTCTACATCATGGGGCGCACGGATGACGTGATCAACGTGTCCGGGCACCGGCTGTCCACTGGCGAGATGGAGGACCTGGTGGCGCGCCACCCGGCGGTGGCCGAGTGCGCGGTGATTGGTGTGCATGACGAGATCAAGGGGCAGGTGCCGTTGGCCCTGGTGGTGCTCAAGGACGGCGAAGGCATTGCCGAGGCGCAGTTGCTGGTGGACCTGGTGGGTAGCGTGCGCGAGGAGATTGGCGCGTTGGCGTGTTTCAACCGGGTGCGGTTGGTGAAGCGGCTGCCCAAGACCCGCTCCGGGAAGATTCTGCGGGCGGTGCTGCGCAAGATTGCCGACGGGCAGGACTATGTGCCGCCATCGACCTTGGATGACCCTGCGGTGCTGGGGGAGATCGAGGCGGTGCTGGCGGATTTGCCCAGGGCGGGTTGATGTTTAGACTTTGCCGGCCTCTTCGCGGGTAAACCCGCTCCCACAGGGATATCACAGGCCTTGAGAACTGTGCAATACCTGTGGG